>JAOUIM010000420.1 GCA_029884035.1 Aquincola sp.
CTGTTCGTGTCAGCGGCGCTCAGGAACCGCGCCTATTCGGCGGTAAGGACGCGGCTGCGGTTTTCGGCTTCGTCATGGCGTACCCCGGCGCTGTCATGAGCACCTCGTTCGGCTGATCCTTGTTCGCCTGCCTGGCCGCCCTGCAGGGCGGCCAGGCAGGCGCGGCGCCGCTGTCGGTGGGCTGGGGTGCCTGGGAAGTTGGCCGTCGCCCAGCGCTGCCTGGGCCTTGGGTCATCCGCCAGCCCCGGGCCGCAACCACGGCGCGCGCTACAACCGTGCCCGAAGCCGAAGAAGGTGGGCACGGCAACGGTCTCTCGGGCCTGGAAGCTTGATGACCGTGCCGCGCCCTACACCGTGCCGATGAAGGCGGTGCCACAGCAGTGTGGCGCGCTGGGACGCGTCCGTCCAGCACCTCGGTTTGTCCGGGGTGCGCATGGATCGTCCGGCCCGCCTGTTCCTGTGCGCGCGCTGCCGCACCCAGGTGCTGCTGTGCAGCCACTGCGACCGTGGCCAGCGCTACTGCACCCCGGCGTGCTCGCGTCAGGCTCGGGAGGCTGCACAGTGTGCTGCCGCCCAGCGCTACCAGCGCTCTCGCCCTGGGCGCATGGCACACGCGGCACGCACACGACGCTGGCGCAGCCGCCGTCTTGCGCACAGGGGCGGCGCAAATAGTGTGACGCATCAGGGTTCACAGGCCGGGGTCGCCGCTGCTCCACTGGCCGCATGGACACACGACAGCGCCTCATCGCCCCTGGACGCCACCGCCGCCGTGACGCCGCCGCAGGACGCCACCGAACGCAGCGCTGCACCTTGCTGCGCCCGGTGCTTGGCGTCACTGGGGACGTGGGTACGCCAGGGATTCCTGCGCCGTGGCCGGCCCCGGATGCCGATGCCGGCGACCTGTGCAGGGCCACGCCATGACCATAGCCCCTGATCTCGTCGCGCAGATCCTGCGCCTGCACGCCGCCGAGAAGTGGCGCGTGGGCACCATCGCCGGCCAACTGCACGTGCACCGCGACACCGTGCGGCGCGTGCTCGCCCTGAACGGCGCGCCAGTGCCGTCCTCGCCCTTGCGGCCCAGCCGCATCGATGTGTTCCGGCCCTTCCTCCTGGAGACCCTGGCCAAGTTCCCCACGCTCACCGCCGCACGGCTGTACGTGATGGTCGGCCAGCGCGGCTACGTCGGCAGCGGCGAGCACTTCCGCCACCTCATCGCGGCCATGCGCCCGCGCCCCTCGGCCGAGGCCTACCTGCGGCTGCGCACGCTGCCGGGCGAGCAGGCGCAGGTGGACTGGGCTCACTTCGGCCACCTGCCCATCGGCCGCGCGCGACGCCCGCTGATGGCCTTCGTCATGGTGCTGAGCCACTCGCGCATGATCTTCCTGCGCTTCTTCCTCGACGCCCGCATGGACAGCTTCTTGCGCGGCCACGTCGAGGCCTTCGCCGCACTTGGCTTGGCCAGGGTGCTGCTGTACGACAACCTCAAGAGCGCCGTGCTCGAGCGTCAGGGTGATGCGATCCGCTTCAACTCAGGCCTGCTGGCCCTGGCCGGCCACTACCGCTTCGAGCCGCGCCCGGTGGCGGTCGCCCGCGGCAACGAGAAGGGGCGCGTCGAGCGAAGCATCCGGTACATCCGCGACAGTTTCTTCGCCGCGCGCGCGTTCACCGACCTGGCCGATCTCAATGCCCAGGCCCGCGCCTGGTGTCAGGGCCAGGCCGCCGACCGGCGCTGGCCGCAGGACCACCGCTTGAGCGTGCGTCAGGCCTTCGAGGCCGAGCGAGCCAACCTGCTGGCCTTGCCGCAGCACGAGTTCGCGCTGGGCGAGCGCGTGCCGGTGACGGTGGGCAAGACGCCTTACGTGCGCTTCGATCTGAACGATTACTCGGTGCCGCACACCCATGTGCGGCGCACGCTGACAGTGCTGGCCGACGAGAGTTCAGTGCGCATCCTGGACGGCGCAGCAGAACTCGCGCGCCACGCCCGGTGCTGGGACAGCGGCCAGCAGATCGAGGATGACACCCATGTACAGCGCCTGGTCGATCACAAGCGGGCGGCCCGGGCCCACCGTGCCTGCGATCGCCTGGCGCAGGCCGCACCAGCCAGCGCCGTGCTGCTGCAACGCGCCGCAGTGCGCGGCGACAACCTGGGCTCGATCACGGCCACGCTGATGCGGCTGCTCGAGCGCTGGGGCGCCGCGGCGTTGCAGGCGGCCATCACCGAGGCCCTGGCGCGGGGCGTGCCACACCCCAACGCGGTTCGCCTGGCGCTGGAGCGTGCGCGCGAGGCCGCCGGTCAGCCGCCGCCCGTGGCGCTGCTGCTGCCCGAGCACGTGGCCCGGCGCGACGCGCCGGTGCGCGCGCACAAGCTCAGCTCGTACGACCGCAAGCCCAACCCCAAGGAGAGCACCGATGAATGACAACCCGCCGTCGCAGACCGCGTTGCGCGAGCACGCCAGCGAGCTGCGGCTTCACGGCCTGCTGGCGCACTGGGCCGAGGTGATGGCGCAGCCCGAGCACGCCCGCTGGGTGGCGCAGATGCTGACCTGGGAGGCCGCCGAGCGCAGCCGCCGCAGTCTGGAACGCCGGCTGCGCGAGGCGCACATCGGCCGCTTCAAGCCGCTGGCCGACTTCGACTGGGCCTGGCCCAAGAGCATCGACCGCGGCGCCGTCGAGGAGTTGATGACGCTGGACTTCCTCAAGGACGCGTCCAACGTCGTGCTGGTCGGCCCCAACGGCGTGGGCAAGACCATGTGCGCGTGCAATATCGGCTACCAGGTGGTGCTGGCCGGGCACACGGCGCTGTTCACCACCGCCGGGCAGTTGCTGGGTGAACTCGCCGCGCTGGACAGCGACTCGGGGCTGCGCAGGAAGCTGCGCCAGTACACCGCGCCGGATGTACTGGTCATCGACGAGGTGGGCTACCTGTCGTTCTCCAACCGCTACGCCGATCTGCTGTTCGAACTGGTGAGCCGGCGCTACCAGCACAAGAGCACGGTGCTCACCACCAACCGGGCGTTCGTCGACTGGGGCGAGGTCTTCCCCAACGCAGCCTGCGTGGTGTCGTTGATCGACCGGCTGATGCACCGTGCCGAGGTGGTGCGCATCGACGGCGAGTCCTACCGGGCCAAGGAGGCCGAGGAGCGCGAGGCGCAACGCAAGGCCGAGCGCGCGGTCAAGGCAACAGCGCAACGTCCACGCAAGGCCGGGCGATGAGCGCGCCATCGACGGCGACGGCAACGGTCACCGTGCCCAGGCACTGGTCGCCCGAGCAGGCTCTGGCCGTGTTCGAGTGCCTGCACGCCTTGCGCTGCGCTCTGTGGGTGACCTACGGTCCA
>JAOUIM010000421.1 GCA_029884035.1 Aquincola sp.
CGCCGAAGCTGCGCTCGAGGACCACGTTGCGGCCCTTTGGGCCCAGGGTCACCTTGACCGCATTGGCCAGGATGTTCACGCCTTCGACCATGCGATGACGTGCGTCACCGCCGAAGACAACGTCTTTTGCTGCCATGTATTTCTCTCCTAGAGTTCTTGGCGTTGCGGTTTACTTCTTCTCGATCACGGCGAAGAGGTCCTCTTCGCGCATCACGAGCAACTCGTCGCCATCGACCTTGACGGTCTGGCCGCTGTACTTGCCGAACAGCACGCGGTCGCCGGCTTTCACGTTGGGGACCACGAAGTCACCCTTGTCATTGCGTTTGCCGGGGCCCACGGCAAGCACTTCGCCCTGATCGGGCTTTTCGGCGGCGTTGTCGGGGATCACGATGCCCGAGGCGGTTTTGGTCTCGTTCTCGAGGCGCTTGACGATCACGCGATCGTGCAACGGACGCAGTTTCATGCTCAGTGCTCCTGGGTTGGAAAAAAATCAAAGCGTGCGCTCACATTAGCGAGTGCCGATTCACTTCAACGCCAGCGTTACCCGCCGGGCGTTAGCACTCGTGCTTGTCGAGTGCTAGCAAGCGGATTATAGGGTCCAGCGTGACGGTTTCAAGGCCGCTGGCGTTTGAAACGGCTAGCGCCTTGGTTCATCGCCAAGTTGGCCGCGGGCGTCAACTCCCGATGCCGGATCGGGCACGCGATAGGCCTCGCTGGCCCAAGCCCCGAGGTCGACGTGTCGGCAGCGCTCGTTGCAAAACGGCCGCCAACGGTTCGCGGCGCCGTACAGGCTGGGGCCGCCGCAGCCGGGACAGCGAACGGTGCGCGCGACGACTACTTGCGTGCTCATGCGCACAAGGCCAGTTCGAACGCACGATCTTCGGGCGCGGGCCGCAGGCGTCCATCGGCATCGGGACGCATCATCCGGATGGAAACAATCAGGCGGTGGCCGGAGATTTCCGGCACGAGGCCGAGCAGCGGCTCGAGCTTGACGCGCAAGAGGTGGAAGACCTTCCCCTGGGGCAGGCTCTGCTGGTATTGACCGCCCTGCGCCACGACGCGCTGCGGCGTACCCGCGTCACGCAGCAGACCGAGGTGTACCTTGAGCGCCTCGGCCAGCGGCATCAGTGTGGCCACCCACAGCATGAGGTCCGAGCGGCGTCGCGCGGGCTCCTGCTGCTGCCATGCGAAATAGGCCGGCAGATCGAACTCGCACGTCCCCGCGGGAATGCTGATGCGGCTGCGGATCGACATCAGGAAGTCATGGGACGTCAGCGCATGCCCCGCTTTGCCCTGCAGCGAATTGAGCGACAGGAACGCATGGTCGATGCGCGTCAGAACGGTGTCCAGGGCTTGCTCTGAGACACCGGGATTGCCGCGAAACGTCAGCAGTTGGGTCTTGTGGCGGTCCAACTCCTTCAGCAGGTCGCTCTTGACGTCAGCGCGCGAGGCAACGTCGATCAGGTCGAAGAGCGTGGCCAGTGCAAAGTGATGGTCGAGTGGCGTGTCGCGCTCGACGAGCTGGCCCAGCCGGTCGAACAGATGCTCGAGCCGCAGCATGGTGCGGATGCCTTCGTTGAGCGGATATTCGTAGCGAACCATGCAATGCGGGCACACGCGCCAGCCGCGCGTGTGGCCATCATTGTTCCACAGGCGTGCTCAGTGGCCGGCGCTGCACCACAGCTGCCACAGCGTTGCGACTTCGCGATGGAGCGTGTCAAGCCCGATGTCTGCGTTGTGGATCACCGCATCGGCGACTGCGCGACGCGCCTCGCGTGGCAACTGGGCTGCGATCACCTGCGCGGCAAGGTCGCGGGTCCATCCTGGACGCGTGCAGACACGCGCGATCTGCGTGCCGGTGTCGCAATCGACCACGAGCACACGGTCCACGCGGCGGCGCCAAACGGACGAGTCCGCAAGCAAGGGGACGTCGAAGACGACCACTCCGGCCGTGGCCGACGCGGCCTCGTGCTGGGCCTGTTCGCCAATCATCGGATGAAGCACGGCCTCGAGCCGACGCCTCACCTCGGGATCGGCGAAGGCCAATTGCCGCATCGCGTCGCGATCGAGCGCACCGTCGCTCATGATGAAACTGTCGCCGAACTCAACGCGCAAGGCAGGTATTGCGGCCCCGCCGGCGCTGGTGAGGCAGCGCGAGATGGCGTCGGTGTCGACGAGCGCCGCTCCCAGCCGCACCAGCGTGGATGCGACCGTGCTCTTGCCGCTGCCGATGCCGCCGGTCAACCCGATGCGTGCGACCCGTGTCGCGGCCATCACAGACGCCAGAACGACTGCAGCGTTTCAGCGAAGAAGAGGGCCGCAAGTCCACCACCCGCGAGGTAGGGGCCGAACGGTATCGGAACCTCGCGCTTGTGGCCCTTGAAGGCGACGAGCATCAGACCGACCACGGCGCCGACTGCCGACGACAGCAGCACCACCGAGGGCAAGACCTTCCAGCCCAGCAGCGCGCCAAGTCCGGCAAGCATCTTGAAGTCGCCTTCGGCCATGCCTTGCACCCCGCGCAGCAAACCGTAGAGGGCGGACACCGACCACAGAACCAGGTAGCCGGCCAACAAGCCGATGACCGACTCGCTCAACGGAACGGCGGTCCATCCGGCCAGCGAGCCAACGAGCCCCAGGCCTATCAACGGCAACGTCAGGCTGTCTGGGAGCAGCGTGGTGTCGAGATCGATCAGAGCCATCGCAATCAACAGCGCGACCGCGGTACACCACAGCAACGTGGAGGGCTGGGCACCGAAAACCACTCCACACGCGGCAAACAACGCAGCCGTTCCGCCTTCAACGATGGGGTAACGCACGGAAATCGGCGCTTTGCAGGCTGAGCAGCGGCCGCGCAGGCGCAGCCAACCGACGATCGGCAGGTTCTCATGCCAGCGCACCACGTGGCCGCACGACGCGCACCGAGACCTCGGACGCGCGAGCGTCAGTGTCGCCAATCCGGACAGGGCCTCCTGAATGGCACGCGCGGCCGCCGCAAAGCTGTCCTTGGGCTGAGGAAGCGGGCCAAAGACCGGCGTCCAGGCCAAGGAATCGCCGAGCTGGAACTCGGCTGTCTCGCGCCACCAAGCGCGCCACATGATCTGCGGCAGCCGATGGATCACGACGTTGAGGAAGCTCCCGACGCACAGGCCCAACACCGCCAGGCCCAGCGGCGATAGGACAAAGTCACTCATCGGGCGCGAATCAGATGACGGCGCCGAGCTTGAAGATGGGCAGGTACATCGAGACGACGATGCCGCCGATCAGCACGCCCAGGATGACGATGATGAAAGGCTCCATCAGGCTCGACAGTCCCTTGACCATCTCGTC
>JAOUIM010000422.1 GCA_029884035.1 Aquincola sp.
TCTACGGACTCGGCGACCTTCACCTGCGCGTGCTGCTGGAACGCCTGCGTGATGTGTACAAATTCGAGGTCAGTACCCGGCCTCCGCGAATCGCCTATCGCGAGACGATCACCGCGAACGCAGAAGGGCACCACCGGCACAAGAAACAGTCGGGTGGCGCTGGCCAGTTCGGCGAGGTATTCCTGAAGGTCGAGCCGCTGCCGCGCGGCGCCGGCTTCGAGTTCGTCGACCAGGTCAAGGGTGGAACGATCCCGACCCAGTTCATCCCTGCGGTCGAGAAGGGCGTGCGAGAAGCGATGACCATGGGCGTGATCGCCGGCTATACGCTCGTGGATGTGCGCGTGATCGTCTACGACGGCAAGCACCACAGCGTGGACAGCAAGGACATCGCCTTCGCAACGGCAGGGCGCAAAGCCTTCATGGAGGCGGTGCGCGCGGCCCGGCCGATCATCCTGGAGCCGGTGGCCAACGTCGAGATCACCGCCCCCGAAAACGCCATGGGCGACGTCGCGGGGGACCTCTCGTCACGTCGCGGCCAGGTCAATGGCACGCACAACAGCGCTGCCGGCACGGTGACGATCCGAGGTCAGGCACCGCTGGCGGAACTCTCTGGGTATCAGTCGCGCCTGAATGCCATGACGAGCGGCCAGGGGCACTATGAACTGGCATTCAGCCACTATGACCCGGTGCCCCCGAACGTGCAGGTCCAACTGACCTCGCAGTTCAAGGTCAAGGACGAGGAGTGAGCCTGGCCGGCGTCGGCTGACTGCGTCCTCAGTTCTGGTAGCGCCTGACCTCGGTGGCGTACTGCAGCACGTGCTGCGGCTGGCCGACGATCCAGCGGCCGATCTCGTCGAGCAGGCGCTGGCGCAGGCCGACCGCGGGGTACTCGGCGTCGACGCGTTCGAGCTGGTCGATGTTGGTGAAGGTCAGGCGCACGCGGCCCGAGTCGGTCAACGGTACGACACGCACATGCGCATGCACCTCCGCCTTGAACTCGAAGGCCGTAGCCAAGAAGCGACCAGTCGTCGGGTGGCGCACGGCGACTTCACTGGCCTGGATACCCGCCTGGCGCAGGCCGCCGCGCACGCGCTCGATGTCCTTCGGCAGTTCCTTCTCGATGCGCTCCGAGCGCCCATTCGCGGCCACCCAGGCCAGCATCACGCCGTCGTACTGGGTCTGGCCACCCGGCAGCATGCGCATGTTGGGCACGGTGCGGAACTGACCGCAGACCAGATCCCGCAGGGCATTCCGTCCGTCGATCAGGTAACGCGCAGCGCTGGGTGGGCGGATCACGTTGAGTTGTTCGCACAACTCCTTCCAGTAGCCATGCGCGAGCTCGCAAGCCCCCAGGGCCAGGCGGCGATTGCGCGCCACGACCTCGGCGCGTTCGGTCGGCGCCTCGGCCTGGATCGTTCGGGCCTGTTGCTTGAGTTGCTCTAGAAAGCTCACGTCGGATTCGCGGCGGTCATGCGAAACAGCGCAATGAGCTTAGCGCCGGCCTGCCTGGCTCGCGCAGGAGCAGCTGTAACGCCGCTTGCGCCCCGGTGATCCGTCACGCTAGCGGGACGCCGCGGATGCGGGGGGTGCGGCAGCAGCCTCACGGAACTTGCGCAACTGCTCGAGCCAGGGCCTCCAGTCCTGCGGCCCCTGCTCGAACCGTTTCTTGAGACTGTCGAGCACGTTGGTCCAGGCACGATCGAAGTACGCGTAGGCCTTGTCCCATTCGCCGCCGTCGCCCCAGCCGGTGTGATGCAGGCGCACGCGCGTCGAGCGTTCGTCGACCGGCTCGAACCGAACCACGACAAAAGTGCGCTGGACGCGCGCCTCGGGCAGCGAGGGCGGCGCGTTCCAGTCGAACGAGATCATCTTCTTGGGCTGCAGCGCGAGAAAGCGCATGTCGTCGGCGCCCTTGCTGCCCGGCGGCGCACCGGGGTCGAAGTGGATGTGGAACGCGCCGCCCACGCGCGCCTCGATCTCCGCCTCGGGAGCGAAGAAACTCGTGATGCCCTCGCGCGTGGTCCATGCGTCCCACGCCTTGTCGATCGGTGCCGCGATCTCGATCGATCTTTCGATCGCGCGCTCGGCCGCGTGCGCGGACAGGCAGGCGCTCAGCCCCACGGTAAGCGACAAGGCGATCCATCGGCGTTGCGCTGTGGTCACCGTTTCTGCGCGCGGGACCCACACGGTGCGGCGGCCGCACGCAGCGAAAGCCGCCGGCCGGCCCGTGCAAGGGCCTCGCTCGCTCGTGATCTCAATCATGGCCTGATCCCTCCGTGTTGCGTCCATTGGGCACGGCCGTGATGGTTGGCCGCCAGCGCCTTGCTTGCAAGCGTGCGTCGTGCCGTATCCGGTCGATGCGCGTGCAGTGCCTTCGTCGAGCCGACCACTTGGCGGGCATGGGGTGACGGTAATCGCGCCGACACCGGCACGCAAGCGACACCGGACTCTTCAAATCACGGCCAACCGCTGTGCCTTGCGCGGCGGCGGATACAGGCGGTCGATTGCGACCCGCGTGGCCACATCCAGCTCGAACGAGCCAGCGATGAGGTTGTCGCGCAGGTGGGCCTCGCGCACAGCCTTCGGGATCGCGACCACGCCGCCGTCGCGAATGGCCCAGGCCAGCGCGAGCTGCGCGGCGGACAGACCCAATGGACGCGCCAGTGCCGTCAGGCGCGCATCGCGTGCGAGCGCGCCTTGGTCGATCGGACAATAAGCCATCAGCGGCAGGCCGCGACGGCGTTGCCACGGCAGCAGGTCGAAATCGACGCCACGCTCACCGAGCGAGTAATAGACCTGGTTGGCCGCACACGCCCCGCCGCCGGGCAGCGCAACAAGCTCATGCATGGCGGCGAAATCAAAATTGCTGACGCCCCAGCGGGCGATCGCGCCGCGGGCTTGCAGCGCCTCGAAGCCGGCGATCGTTTGGCTGAGCGGATGCGAGCCCGGCCAGTGAAGCAGGTACAGATCGACGTGATCGATGCCAAGGCGCCGCAGGCTGCGCTCGCAGGCCGCCCGCACGCCTGCCGCGCTGGCATTCGATGGCAGCACCTTGCTGACGAGGATGACGTCCTCGCGTCGCAGATCACCCGCACGCAGGGCTTCGGCCAACGCCGCGCCGACCACCTCCTCGGCGCCGCCGTCACCATACATCTCCGCCGTGTCGATCAATCGGTAGCCAAGCTCCAGTGCGAGCCGCACCGCCGCGATCTCTTCGCGGCGCTTGCGGCCGCTCTCGCCCATGCGCCAGGTGCCCAGGCCGAGCGCGGGCCATAGCTGATCGGCGGGCGGAACGGCAACGTTGCGCATGGCGCATCGTAGAGCGAGG
>JAOUIM010000051.1 GCA_029884035.1 Aquincola sp.
CGGCGAAGTCGAACAGACTGCGGAACGGCCCGCCACCCTCGCCTTCGTGCGCACCGGTGCCATCGCGCGCCGCGACGATGGCCTCGATCGCGCCCTGCCCGGTGCCCTTGACGGCGCCCAGACCATAGCGGACCACCGTGTCACTCACTGGTTCGAATCGGTAGGTGCCGCGATTGACGTCCGGCGCCTCGAAGCTCACGCCGAACTGCTTCGCGTCCTCGATCAACACTTTGAGCTTATCGGTGTTGTCGAGTTCGACGGTCATGTTCGCGGCGTAGAACTCGGCCGTGCAGTGCACCTTGAGCCACGCCGTGTGGTAGGCCAGCAGCGCGTACGCGGCGGCGTGGCTCTTGTTGAAGCCGTAGCCGGCAAACTTCTCCATCAGGTCGAACACCTCGTCGGCCTTGGACTGCCCGATGCCCTGGCGGGCCGCCCCCTCGCGGAAGATCGCGCGCTGCTGCGCCATCTCCTCGGCCTTCTTCTTGCCCATCGCGCGGCGCAGCAGATCGGCGCCACCGAGCGAGTACCCGGCCAGCACCTGGGCGGCCTGCATCACCTGCTCCTGGTAGACGAAGATGCCATAGGTTTCGGCGAGCAGCCCTTCGAGCAGCGGATGCGGGTACTCGATCGGCTCGGCGCCGTTCTTGCGCCGGCAGAACATCGGGATGTTCTCCATCGGGCCGGGGCGGAACATCGCGTTCATCGCGATCAGGTCTTCAAGCCGTGTCGGCTTGGCCTCGCGCAGCATGCCGACCATGCCGCGCGACTCGAACTGGAACACTGCCTCGGTCTTGCCTTCGGCGAACACGCGGTACGTCGGGGCATCGTCGAGCGGCAGCAGCGCGTAGTCGAAGTGCTCGCGGCCCGGGCGGCGTGCTCGCACCATGTCCTTGGCGAGGTCGAGGATCGTCAGAGTGGCCAGACCCAGAAAGTCGAACTTCACCAGACCGATCGCCTCGACGTCGTCCTTGTCGAACTGGCTCACGGCGCTGTCGCTGCCGGGCTGCTGGTACAGCGGACAGAAGTCCGTGATTTTGCCCGGTGCGATCAGGACGCCACCGGCATGCATGCCGACGTTGCGCACGATGCCCTCGACGCGCGTGGCCAGGGCCAGCAGTTCGGCCACCTCCTCGTCGGCGGCCTCGCGCTGTTCCAGTTCCGGCGCTTCCTTGCGTGCGTAGATCACGCCCTCCTCGGGCGGATCGGGCACCCGGGCCAGCGTGACGGTCTTGCCCGGCGGCGCCGGCACGAGCTTGGCAATCGCATCGACCTGGCCGTATCCCATGCCGAGCACGCGCCCGATATCCCGCAGCGCGGCCTTGGCCGCCATCGTGCCGAAGGTCGCGATCTGGCTCACCGCGTCGCGCCCATACTTGTCCTTCACGTAGTCGATCACGCGGTCGCGGTTGGCCTGGCAGAAGTCGATGTCGAAGTCGGGCATCGACACCCGCTCCGGATTCAGGAATCGTTCGAACAGCAGGTTGTAGGCGAGCGGGTCGAGGTCGGTGATCGACAGGGCGTAGGCCACCACCGAGCCTGCACCCGAGCCGCGCCCCGGGCCCACCGGGCAGCCGTGCGTCTTGGCCCAGTTGATGAAGTCGGCCACGATCAGGAAATAGCCCGGGAATCCCATCTTCACGATCGTGTCAAGCTCGAACTCGAGACGCTTCACGTAGCGTGCGCGTTCCCGATCGCGCCGGCCTTCGTCGGGATACAGCTGCGCGAGCCGCGCTTCGAGGCCGTCGCGCGACGCGGTGCGGAAATGCTGTTCGATCGGGATGCCACCGGGCGTCGGGAAGTCCGGCAAGCGTGGCTTGCCCAGCGTGAGCTGCAGGTTGCAGCGCTGCGCCACGGCAACCGTGTTGGCGACGGCCACTGGCAGGTCGGCGAACAGTGCGGCCATCTGGGCCTGCGTCTTGAAGTACTGCTCACGCGAGAAACGCTTGACGCGCTTCGGGTTCGCCAGCGTCTCGCCCTCAGCCACGCACACGCGCGCCTCGTGCGCCTCGAAGTCATCGGGCTCGAGGAACTGCACCGGATGCGTCGCAACGACCGGCAACTTCAGCCGAGCGGCCAGCGGCACCGCCGCGCGAAGATGCGCTTCATGGACCGGAAGGCCGGCACGCTGCACTTCGATGAAGAAGCGGTTCGCAAACGCCGCTGCGAGCCGCCGCGCGACGGCCTCGGCGCGTTCGCGGTCGCCCGCCAGCAGCGCCTGCCCCACCACGCCCGCATCGGCGCCCGACAGAGCCAACAACCCGCCCGAGAGCTCTTCCAGCCAAGCCCACTTCACGCTGGCCTGCGCGCGGTGGACGTTGGTCGTCCAGGCACGTGCCAGCAGCTCGCACAGGTTCAGGTAGCCGCGCGAGTCCTGAACCAGCACCAGCAGGCGGCTGCCCTGCTTCTCGCCGCCCTCGGGTTCGAGCCACAGGTCACAGCCGATGATCGGCTTGACCCCCGTCCTGCGCGCCGCGCTGTAGAACTTCACGGCGCCGAACAGGTTGTTCAGGTCAGTCACCGCGCAAGCCGGCTGGTGGTCACGAGCAGCAGCCGTCACCGCGTCGTCGATGCGCAGCGTGCCATCGACGACCGAGTACTCGGTGTGGGTGCGAAGGTGGACGAACAATCGGATGGGGCTCTCAGGTCGGTGAGGCGGCGCGGTCCTCGGTTAGCTCTGCCGCAGGCGTCTTGAGCGGCGTCAGGGTGATTATCCGCGTGCGCCGCGGCACCAGTTCCGCCCCGGTGCCGCGAGCCACCGGCCCGCTAGAAGATTGTGTCGAGCGCGCTCAGTTGGGTCGGCGACGGGTCGCGCTCGTCGTCGGGCAGCACGACGCTGGGCCAGCCGAAGAACGCGATGACCTCGTCGCGCCGCGCCAGCGTGTCGGACATCCCCAGCGAGATCAGCTCGCGCGTGAAGGCTGGCTCGAACAGCAGGTAGCTTGCCAGCGCCGCGCCGCCCTGGCCCGGCTTGCGGTTCTTCACTCCCGGCGTCGCACCGTTCGCGCCCACGCCGACACCGCGCAACAGCGCGCGCACCGACGCAGGCAGCGAGTCCACATGGCGCGCCGCGATGTCGTCGATGCGCTGGCTGGGCGCGATGACCAGCAGCTCGAGCGGCCGCAGCGGCGAACGCGCCCGCGCGGCCGGATCGAGCAGTTCGAGCGTGCGGTTGATACGCAGCGCACGCTCGATGTCCACGGCGAGGGCATCGAGGAAGATGTTCGACAGCGCATGCCCCGCCACCTGCGCCAGGCTCGGGTAGGGGCCGCCGCTGCGGCGCTCACCCGGCGGCTCGTGCAGCCGGCCCGCGCCGATCACGAAGATGCGCTCGGCGCCCAGGTGCACCGCCGGCGAGATCGGGGCCGATTGCCGCATCGAGCCGTCCCCGAACCACTCGGGCTGGCCATCGATGGGCAGCGATACCGCGGGAAACACGAAAGGGATTGCGGACGACGCCATCAGGTGCTCGAGCCCGATCGCGGCCGGCACCGCCAGCCGTTGCGAGCGCAACCACGGCTCGAAGGGTTCCGCGGTCTGGCAGAAGGTGACGTGGTTGCCGCTCGAATAGCTCGACGCGGTCACGGCCAGGGCTCGCAGGTGCCCCGCCCCCAGCAGTGCGGGCAACCGATCCATCGCGATGACCTGCTTGAGCAGTTCGGCCAACGGCTCGTTGTCCAGCAACGACCGCGGGCTGGCACGACGCCAACGCGCCAGCGCCCAGCCCAACGTCAGCATCGTCAGCCAGCGCGCACCGGTGCGCACGACACCAAATGCGTCGGCGCGGTAGACACGATCGACCGAGAAATGGCGCCAGATGTTGACGATGCCCGATACCGCGTGATCGAAGCGGTCGGCCTGGCAGGCCAACGCCGCCGCGTTGATCGCACCGGCCGAGGTGCCGGCGATGATGCCGAACGGATTGCTCCTGGGCGCCCCGACCTCGCGCCGGATGCGCGCCAGCGCGCGCATCACACCCACCTGGTAGGCCGCACGCGCACCGCCCCCCATCAGCACGAGTCCGGTGCTCCGGGCGTCATGGGCGGTCATCGGGTCGGTCATGGTCAGTCGGTCGCGTCGGAGGGATCGGGGCGCTCCGTAGAATTTCGGCGTGTCGTCGCCCGTCTTGAACCTCGGTGCCTATCGCTTCGTTGCGCTGGGTGACCTTCCGGCCCTGCGGCAACGCCTGTTCGCCAGCGCCGCCGCCGCCGGAATCAAGGGCACGGTGCTGCTGGCCGAAGAGGGCATCAACCTGTCGGTGGCAGGCACCGAATCGGCGACGCGCGGCTGGTTCGACAGTGAATTGCGCACGGATCCTCGCTTCGCCGGTTTGCAGACCCGGGAGAGTTTCAGCGACGCGGTGCCCTTTCGACACCTGAGAGTGAAGATCAAGCGCGAAATCATCCGCATGAACCGGCCCCGGGTGTGCCCCGCGGCAGGGCGGGCGCCCGCCGTGGACGCGTCCACGCTCGCGCGCTGGCTCGACGCCGGGTACGACGACGACGGCCGCGAAGTTCTGATGCTCGACACGCGAAACGGGTTCGAGGTCGATGTCGGTGCCTTCGAGGGTGCGCTCGACTGGCGCCTCGCACGGTTCTCCGACTTTCCCGACGCGGCGGCCGCGCGCCGCGGCGGGCTCGCCGGCCGCACCGTGGTCACCTACTGCACCGGCGGCATCCGCTGCGAGAAGGCAGCGCTTGTGCTGCGCGACGCCGGCGTGCCGCACGTATGGCAGCTCGACGGCGGCATCCTGCGCTATCTCGAACAGGTGCCGGGCGCCCGGCACTGGCGCGGACGCTGCTTCGTATTCGACCAGCGCGAATCGCTCGACGCGAGTCTCGAGGGCCGCACCGCGTGACCGAGCGCCTGCTCAAGCTGTTCGGTCTGCTCCTGATGGCCAGCGCGCTGGCCGTCGCGTTGTCGCGCGCGCCCGATCGGCCTGTCGAGACGCTCGTGGCACGCTGGGCGCCCGCGCCGTCGGACTTCATCGAAGTCAAGGGCCAGCTCGTCCACTTGCGTGACGAGGGCCTGCGCGGCGACCCGGTGCCCATGGTGCTGCTGCACGGCACCGGCGCGAGCCTGCACACCTGGGAGGGCTGGGTCGCGGCCCTCAAGGCGCGGCGGCGCGTGATCAGCCTCGATCTGCCGGGTTTTGGCCTTACCGGGCCGTTCGGCGGCAGCTACGCCCGCGACGACTACCGCGGCGACACCTACGCCCGCTTCGTGTTCGACGTGCTCGATGCGATCGGCGTGCAACGTGCCGTCGTCGGCGGCAACTCGCTGGGCGGCGAAATCGCCTGGCGAATGGCCACGCTCGCACCGCAACGGGTGGATCGGCTGATCCTGGTCGACGCCACTGGCTACGACTTGGCCCCCGAGAGCGTGCCGCTGGGGTTCCGGATCGCACGGATTCCGGTGCTCAACCGCCTCGGCGAGCACCTGCTGCCACGTGCGCTGGTTGCCGCGAGCGTGCACAGCGTCTACGGCGATCCGTCGCACGTCACGGACGCCCTGGTCGACCGCTACTTCGAGCTGACCCTGCGCGAGGGAAACCGAAGGGCACTGAGCCTGCGGCTGCAGCAACTCGAGCCCGGTGTCGACGCGGCGCGCATCAAGACCATCAGGCAGCCGACGCTCGTGCTCTGGGGCGAGCGCGACCGTCTGATCGTGCCCGCCGATGCGCGCCGCTTCGCGGGCGACATCGCGGGTGCGAAGCTGCTGACCTTTGCCGACCTCGGCCATGTGCCGCAAGAGGAAGATCCGCAACGCACCTTGCGACCGGTGCTCGAATTCCTGGAGAGCGCACCATGAACGCCACGCACACCTACCACGCCGAAGTGAACTGGCAACGCGGCGCCAGCGAGGTGTTCACCGATAACCGCTACAGCCGCAGGCACGTGCTTCGATTCGATGGCGGTGCCGAAGTGCCTGGCTCGTCGTCACCCTTGTCCGTTCCGCTGCCGTTTTCGGATCCGGCCGCGGTCGATCCCGAGGAAGCCTTCGTCGCCTCGATTGCCGCCTGCCACATGCTGTGGTTCCTGTCGCTCGCCGCCAAGGCGGGCTATGTCGTATCGAGCTACCGCGACCCGGCCAGCGGCGTGATGACGAAGAACGCCGCAGGCAAGCTCTGGCTGTCCCGCGTGAGGCTGCGCCCGCAGACCGAGTTCGACGGCCAACGGCGGCCGAGCCGCGAGGAATTGCTCGCGCTGCACCACCGGGCGCACGAGGAGTGCTTCATCGCCAACTCGGTCAGGACCGGGATCGACTGCGAGCCCACCTAGCGTCTCAGGCGACGATGCGCCCCGCGTCGATGCGGATCTGGCGCTCGCAGCGCACCGAGATCTCGCGGTCATGGGTCACGAGCACGAGCGTGGTGCCGGCCTCGCGGTTCATGTCGAACATCAGCTGCATCACCTTCTCGCCGGTGGCATGGTCCAGGCTGCCGGTGGGCTCGTCGGCGAGCAGTACCTTGGGGTCGACGACGAAGGCACGCGCCAACGCCACGCGCTGCTGCTCGCCGCCCGACAGCACCTTCGGATAGTGCGACAGGCGCTCGCCCAGGCCGACACGCCCCAGCATGTCGCGGGCCATCGCGCGCGCATCATGGCGACCGAGCAGCTCGAGCGGCAGCATGACATTCTCCAGCGCCGTGAGGTGGGCCAGCAGCTGGAAGCTCTGGAACACGAAGCCCAGTTGCTTGGCGCGCACGGCGGCGCGTTTGTCCTCGTCGAGCTTGAATAGATCGATGCCGGCCAAACGTACCGTGCCTGATGTCGGCACGTCCAGGCCGGCGATGATCGACAGCAGCGTGCTCTTGCCCGACCCCGATGCCCCCACGATGGCCACCGACTCGCGCGCGGCGAGAGCAAAGGTCATGTCGTGGAGAATCGTCAGGACACCGGTCGAATCGCTGACTTGCTTGGTGACGTGATCGACTTCGATGAGAGGCTTTGTCAAAGGCATGAATGAGCAG
The DNA here is from genome assembly GCA_029884035.1 of Aquincola sp. GTDB lineage: Bacteria > Pseudomonadota > Gammaproteobacteria > Burkholderiales > Burkholderiaceae_C > CADEEN01. The sequence continues at coordinate 6,971 of JAOUIM010000051.1, forward strand.
CGGATGGAGTCAGGCGACAGGACGCGCCGGCGTGCGTGGCTCGCGCACTGTAGCCGCATCGCCGCAGCGCTGGCGGCGACGTGGGCGATGCCCTTGCGCGCCGCCGGCGCACCGACGATCCTGGTCGTCGGCGACAGCCTGTCGGCCGAATACGGCCTCGCGCGGGGCAGCGGCTGGGTGGCGCTGCTCGAGCAGCGTCTGGTGCAGGACAAGATTGCTGCGCAAGTGATCAACGCGAGCATCAGCGGCGACACGAGTTCAGGCGGCCGCTCGCGCCTGCCCGCGCTGCTCGCGCAGCACAAGCCCACGCACGTGCTGATCGAGCTGGGCGGCAACGACGCGTTGCGCGGCCTGCCGCTGGCGATGACGCGCGACAACCTGACCGCGATGGTCCGCGCGGCCAGGGCCGCCGGTGCGCGCGCGATGCTGCTGGGCATGCAGGTGCCGCCCAACTACGGGCGCGCCTACGCCGAGGAGTTCGCGCACCTGTTCTCGACCGTGGCGAAGGCCGAGGGCGCGGCGCTCGTGCCCTTCCTGCTCAAGGGGGTGGCCGACGTACCCGACAGCGAATCGCTGTTCCAGCCCGACCGCATCCACCCGCGCGAAACCGCCCACCCGATCATGCTGCGCAACGTCTGGCCGGTGCTCTTGCCATTGCTGCGCAACCTGCCAGCGCGCCGCATCGCCAAGCCCAACTGACGCCGGGTCGCTCAGCGATTCTGCTGTTCGCGGGGCTCGAAGCCGCGGCGGCGCTGTGGGTCGTGCTGTGGTTCGGGCCGCTTCTCGCGTGCTTCCTCGCGCACCTGCCCCGGTGCCCTGGCCTGTCCAGGTGCCTGCGCACCCGGCCGCACTGCCTGAGGCGCGGGTTGCACGACCGGCGGCGCAGGCTGCGCGTTCGCGCGGCGTTCCGTTCCCGGCGTCTGGTTGCGATCACCCCGATCCGGACGATCCTGAGGCGCACGGGGCACCACCGGTCGCGCCGGCGCGGCTTGGACCGTCGGGGGCTGCGGCTGCGCAGGCGGCGCAACGCGCTCGACCGTTGGCGCACGCTGCTGCGCGGGCGCCTGGTTGCGGCCCCGCTGCGAGGCCTCTGCGCCATGGCCCTGACCCACGATCGCGCGCGCGGTATCGGACCACTCCACCCTGCGCACCGCGCCAGGGGCGGCAGGCACGGCACCGCCGGGCGCTGCGACCACGCGCCGCTGCGGCGGGGGCGGCGCCGTGTTGACCACGGCAGCGCGGCCGTCGTCGGATTTTCGCGAAGAGCCTTGGGGTCGCGGGCGCTGCCAGGATTCGACGGTACGCGCGTCCACCGGCAGAACCACCGAACGCGAGATCGGCTGCCGATTGCTCAGTACGTCCCTGGGCACCACGGTCACGCCACCGGCCACACCCTGGTTCGTGTACATGATGGGCCCCGTCGGCACGGTGCGACCCGGCGGCACCTTCGGCAGCCACGGCCGATGCGTCACGTTGACGTTGCGTACATAGATGTTCGTCACCTGGTAGGTCGGGTAGTAGTACTCGCGCGGCGACAGCGGGACCCAGCCGACGGCCGGCCCACCGCCGATCGAAATGCCGACGCTGACGTTCGGTCCACCGAACCAGGCCACGAGGGCCGGCGCGTAGACCGGGCGCGCGACGTACTGGCCCGGGCACCAGCCCCAGCGGCCGCCGTAGCTGACCCAGCGACCATAGTGGAACGGGGCGAAGCCCCAGGGTGCATCGTCGACCCAGGTCCAGCCCCACGGGCTCACATAGGCCCAGTGGCCGTAGCGGTACGGTGCCCAGCCCACCGCGACCGTGGCCGGGAACCAGATCGCACCGTATTCGGGATGGCGGTCCCAGCGACCATAGCGATCGAGGTCGTCGGCGCCCGTCATCTCCGGCGAGACGTAACGGCGGCGCTCCAGATCGCGGTCGTCCTCGCGCTCCTGGCTTGCCACCCATTCGCCGAAGCGATCATCGGGCATCGAAGCCCAGGCGTAGTGCGTCACGCCCCGTTCGGACCAGAACTCGGCGCGTTGACCGGCATTGACTTCCAGCGCGCTGTCGGGCGCCTCGAAGCGCATCGCACCGGTGATTGCCGCGCCGAAGCTGCCGTCGTCCTTGCGGTCGACACGATAGCGGCCACCGCGCATCGGTTCGAAACGCCCCTCGGGAGTGACGATCGAGAACTCGCGCGATGAGTCGCCGCGCGTGCGCAATGCGACCGTGCCGCCATGCAGAAGCACGCTCACGCGTTCGTCGTCGAGAGCGGTGAACTCGACGTCGGTGGCGCCGTCCAGGCGTAGCGTCGCCGCGCCGATCTGGATCTCGGCACGCGCACCGCGCTCGGCTGACACACGGTCACCCACCGTGACCGGGCGATTGCGGCGCGCCTGCACCCATTCGCCGTCGATGTCGTCGAACAGCCAGACCGTTCCCTGGGTGTCCGCCATCCGCCCGACTCGCCCCGGCGGATCGGCAAATGCGACGTTGCTCGCAGCCAGGGCCAGGAAGCCGAGCGTCAGCGCGACCAGGGCGTGCAGCATCGGCCGGGTTGCTGAAACGGTTGTCTGCACAGGTTTGCTCATCGTCAACTCCCAAGAAAATGCCACATGACTGGCAACGTGCCATGCGCTTCCTAACGGGCGAGCCACCATCCGCGCTGACGCTTCACAAAGTGTTTACGTCCCCATTGAGCCACGACAAGCCGCGGCCGGTCGCGGCCTGTTGCAATGGATTTGCACCATGCCAGGCGCATCCTGCGCATATTGGGCCGCTTCCTGGAGGAATTGCCATGTCATCGTCGCTCCTGCTTCGCGCTGCCGCGATCGCTATTGCGATTGGCGCATCCGGGCCGACCGGCGCAGCGACGCCGGCCGAATTGTTGGCCGCCTACACGGCGCAGGCAGGGCGCCCCGCATCGCCCGAGCGCGGGCAGCGCTTCTTCAACCAGAAGTTCGGGCGCGATTTCGAGAACTGCGCCGAATGTCACGGTGCGGTGCCCATCGGCGCCGGCAAGGACCTGGCATCGAACAAGGCACTCAAGCCGATGGCGCCAGCCACGAATCCGGCGCGTTTCACCGACAAGGCCCGCGTCGAGTACATGTTTCGCATCAACTGCAAGGATGTGGTCGGCCGCGAGTGCACCGCGGGCGAGAAGGCCGACCTGATCGCCTGGCTGATCAGCCTCAAGCCCTAGCCCTGCTCATCCTCGGTGGCGTCGAGCTCGGGGAACAGCACACTGGTGAAGCCCAGTTTGGTCAGATCGGTCATGCGCGTCGGGTAGAGGCGGCCGATCAGGTGGTCGCACTCATGCTGCACCACCCTCGCATGAAAGCCCTCGGCCTGGCGATCGATCGGTCGTCCGTCGACATCGAAGCCGCGGTAGCGGATGCGCGCGAAACGCGGCACCACGCCGCGAAGCCCCGGCACCGACAGGCAGCCCTCCCAGCCGTCCTCCATCGTGTCGCCCAGCGGCTCGATCACCGGATTGCACAACACCGTCTGCGGCACCGGCGGCGCGTCCGGGTAGCGCGCGTTGCTCGCGAAACCGAAGATCACCAGTTGGAGGTCGACGCCGATCTGCGGCGCGGCAAGCCCGGCGCCGTTGGCCGCATGCATGGTGTCGAACAGGTCGTCGACCAGAGTCTTCAGTTCGGTGGTACCGAATGCCTCGACCGGCTCGGCCACCCGCAGCAGGCGGGCATCGCCCATCTTCAGGATCTCGCGCACGGTCATTGACGGCCCCTCATCGCCACAGCCAGGCGGCACCGCGCACGCCCGACGAGTCGCCATGCGCTGCACGCCGCAGCGGCGTCGTCACCACATCCGAGAACACATGCGGCCGCCAAAGCACGGGCACGCGATCAAACAGTGCATCCACGTTGCTCAGGCCGCCGCCGAGCACGATCACATCGGGGTCAAGCAGGTTGATCACCTGCGCCAGCGCCCGCGCCAGGCGCTCGACGTAGCGATCCAGGCTGGCCCGTGCGGCGACGACACCATCGGCAGCCGCGGCAAAGATCGCCGCAGCGTCCATCGCTGCGCCGCCGTGACGCGCGTGATCGGCCGCAAAGCCCGGGCCTGACAGCAGCGTCTCGTTGCATGTGCCACGCCCGCACCAGCAGGCCGGTGCCACGACGACGGCATCGGCCTCGAGGCGGGGCGCCGGGTTGTGGCCCCATTCACCCGCAATGCCCTGCGCGCCGGCCCACGCCCGGCCATCGATCGCGATTCCGGCGCCCACGCCGGTGCCGAGGATCGCGGCGAAGACCATGGGCGCACCGGCGGCAGCGCCGTCGACCGCCTCGCTTACTGCGAGGCAGTTGGCGTCGTTCTCGACGCGCACCGGTCTTGCGAGAAGGCGCGCTAGATCACGGTCGAGCGGGCGCCCGTTGAGCGTGGTCGAATTCGCGCCCTTGACCAGGCTGGTGGCCGGCGACAGGCAGCCCGGGATACCCAGGCCGACCGGCGTGTCGCGCGTGCCCAGGACATCGTCGGCCCGCTGCACCAGCACCGCCACCGCCGCCAGGATCGCGTCGTAGCCTCCCGTGCGTGGCGTTGCGACGCGTTCCCGGTACAGAACGCGCCCGTCGTCGCGCGCCAGCGCAGCGATCTCGATCTTGGTGCCGCCGAGGTCGACACCGAGCAAGGCGTCGCTCATGGAGGCTCCAGGAGCACGCGCAGCGCCGCCTCGTCGATCACTGGCACGCCCAGGTCTCGCGCCCTGTCGAGCTTGCTGCCGGCGGCCTCGCCGGCCACCACGTAGTTCGTCTTATTCGACACCGATCCGGTCACCTTGCCGCCCGCCGCCTCGATCAGCGCCTTGGCGGCCTCGCGCTCAAGCGTCGGCAGTGTGCCGGTGAGCACGAAGGTCAGGCCCGACAGCGGCTGCGGCGCGGCGGCAGCGTGCCCGGCATGCTCGTCCCAGCGCACGCCGGCGGCGCGCAACTGCTCGACCACCTCGCGGTTGTGCGGCTGGTCGAAGAAGGTTCGAACGCTCTGGGCCACTACCGGACCAACGTCCTTGACCTCCAGCAGTTGCTCGACACTGGCGTCCATGAGGCGGTCTAGCGAGCCGAAGTGGCGCGCCAGGTCCTTGGCCGTCGTCTCGCCGACATGACGGATGCCAAGCGCGAAGAGGAAGCGCGCGAGCGTCGTGCGCTTGCTCTTGTCGATCGCCGCCACCAGGTTGCCCGCGCTCTTGTCGGCCATGCGTTCGAGCTGGGCCAGCGACGCGGCGCCGAGCTTGTACAGGTCGGGCAGCGCGCGCACCACGCCGCCATCGACGAGCTGGTCGACGAGCTTGTCGCCCAGGCCCTCGATGTCGAGCGCGCGGCGCTGCGCGAAGTGCAGGATCGCCTGCTTGCGCTGCGCCGGGCACGAGATCCCGCCCGAGCAGCGCCAGTCGACCTCGTCTTCCTCGCGCACGATCGCGCTGCCGCACACCGGGCACCGGCCGCCGAGCTTCTCGTAGAGGTCGAACGGCTCGCTGGCATTGGCCGCTCGCTTGTCGAGCACGACGCCCACCACCTCGGGAATCACATCGCCCGCACGGCGCACGATCACGGTGTCGCCGATGCGCACGTCCTTGCGCCGCGCCTCGTCCTCGTTGTGCAGCGTCGCATTGCTCACCGTCGTGCCGCCGACGAACACCGGCTCGAGCTTGGCCACCGGCGTCAGCTTGCCGGTGCGGCCGACCTGAATCTCGATGTCGCGCAGCACCGTCATCTGCTCCTGCGCCGGGTACTTGTGCGCCACCGCCCAGCGCGGCTCGCGGGTCACGAAACCCAGCCGCTCCTGCAACGCGCGGTCGTTGACCTTGTAGACCACGCCGTCGATGTCGAACGGCAGCGCGTCGCGCTGCGCGGCGATCTCGCCATGGAAGGCCACCAGGCCCGGTGCGCCGCTGACGACGCGCCGGTGGCGGTCGACCGGCAGACCGGCGCGGGCGAGCACATCGAGCAGCGCGCTGTGCGTCGCGGGCACGTCCCAGCCCTGCACATCGCCCAGGCCGTAGGCGAAGAAACTCAAGGGGCGCTCGGCAGTGAGCGCCGGGTCGAGCTGGCGCACCGCACCGGCGGCAGTATTGCGCGGGTTGACGAAGGTCTTCTCCCCCTTCGCACGCTGGCGTGCGTTGAGCGCCTCGAATGCGTCGCGCCGCATGTAGACCTCGCCGCGCACTTCGAGCACCGGCGGCTCGGCACCGATCAGGCGCAGCGGGATCTGGCCGATGGTGCGGATGTTCTGCGTCACGTCCTCGCCGGTCTCGCCATCACCGCGCGTCGCGGCCTGCACCAGCACGCCGTGCTCGTAGCGCAGGCTGATCGCCAGGCCGTCGAATTTGAGCTCGCAGGCGTATTCGACAGGCGCCGCGTCTTCCGCGAGGCCCAGCTCGCGCCGCACGCGCGCATCGAATGCCACCGCACCA
>JAOUIM010000052.1 GCA_029884035.1 Aquincola sp.
CAACGTGAGTTCGAGCATGCGTTGCCACGACGCGCGGTAGGTCTGGAGCTTGGGCCCTTCGAGGTCCATCTCGGCCACGCGCAGGCTTCGGCGCCATGTCACGGGCAGGTGGTCGGTCATCGCGAGAAGGCTCGGATTCGGTTGCCCCTGCTGCTGCGTGTACATGCCCTCGAACGCCACCAGCGTCGGGTCAACCGTGGTGCGGCGCCGGCGCAGCAGGTCGATGAAGCTGCGAACGCGCGGACCGTTCACGTCCAGCCGGTGCGCGTCGTCGCCGATCCGGGTGAAACGCAGCAGCGTGCGCGAGTCGTCGCCCGGCCGCGAGACGAAGTTCAGCATCACCTGGTTGATGTGCGTGAGCTCGTCGTAGCCTTCGCGCACGGCCTGCTCGGCGAGCATGAACGCCGGCACGTGGCCAGCCACCTTCAGGCCGCGCGCCCTCGCCTGCGCGGTCAGCGGGCGCACCCACTCGGGCTTGATCGAGTTGTACAGCTTGATATGGCGGTAGCCGCGCGTCGCGTACCAGTCGACCGCCTGCCGCCCGGCGTCGAGCGAGTCGACCACGAAGCCGTTGCGCGCCGAGTACGGGCTCTTGCCCTCGATGAATCCTGCGGTGTACAGGCGCGGGCCGGGCACGTCGCCGTTTGCCAGGCGGGCCTGCAGGCGCTGCAGTTCGGCATTGTCGCCGCCCATGTCGCGCACCGACGTGACCCCGGAAGCCAGGTGCATCGGGCCGTCGCCGCCCCAGGCGTGCACGTGCATGTCGAACAGGCCGGGCAGCAGCGAGCGGCCGCCGCCGTCGATCACCTGGTCGGGCTTCGCATCGAGGGCGCCCGGCGCGGCGACCGCGGCGATGCGGCCGTCTCGAAGAAACACATCGGAAGGGCCGCGCATGCGTGCCGCCGGCGCATCGAACCAGCGCACACCGCGGATCAGCGTCAGTCCCGGCAACGGCCGCGCAGTGCGCTTTTGCATCGCAACCAGCCACTCGTCCTGTGCCTGCGTCACGCGGGTCACCAGGGTGTCGATCGCGCTTTCGTAGCCCTTGGCGATCACCGCGAAGCCGGGCCAGGTGACGGCGAACAGGCGGTGCTCGTCATCGTCGGTGTGCCACAGGTACCAGGGCGTGGTGTCGGCCCCGTCAGCGCCACCAGCACCAGCGCCACCACCCCGTCGGGCCCATCGACGCTGGCGTATGCGACCTGCTCGACCGAGAGCTGGTGGCCGCCGACCACCGGCGCGCGGCCGCCGGGGCGACGCAGCAGCGAACGGACGACCTCCCCGCTGTAGGCGAACGTGCCTTCGATCGGCAGGAACAGCGTGCCGGGCTCGACCGCCTCGTCGCCTCGGTCGACCCGCGAGGTCCAGCGCAGCCGCCCCGCCTCGACCTTGAAGGCCTCGCGGATCTCGGCCCCGAAGGTCGCGCGGCCTTCGCCCTGGTACTCGACCGGCGCGCCCAGTGCGCCAATGACGAAGCGCTCGCGGATGTCCGGCCCGCGGCCGTTGTCGCGATAGCTGAGGTCGGTGCTGACATGGCCGTCATCGGCCGATGTGACCTTCATCTGGCCGGCCGCTTGCTGGTGGATGACGACGACGAAATCGCGCTCGGCCGCGGCGGCGGGGCCGGAGGCGAGCAACAACCAGAGCAAGCAGGCATGCAGGGGTCTGCGCATCGGATTTCCTTCCCGCGCTTGGCCGGCCACCGGTCAAGGAGCCAGGCGCTCGCGAACCCAAGCACCGGCGTCGAGCCGGTAGCGCAACCGGTCGTGCAGCCGGCTCTTGCGGCCCTGCCAGAACTCCCACGTGTCGGGCACCAGGCGGTAACCGCCCCAGTGCGTCGGCCGCGGCGGGTGCAGGCCGTGGCGGGCGGCGGCCTTGGCGGCATTGGCCACCAGCACCGCGCGAGAGCTGATCACTTCACTCTGCGGCGACGCCCAGGCACCGATGCGCGAGTCGAGCGGGCGCGTGACGTAGTAGGCGTCGCTCTCCTCGGCGCTCGTCTTCTCGACGCGGCCCTCGATGCGCACGACGCGCTCGAGTTCGACCCAATGGAACTGCAATGCCGCCTGCGGGTGCGCCGCGAGTTCGCGGCCTTTGCGGCTCTCGTAGTTCGTGTACCACACGAGGCCACGCTCGTCATATCCCTTGATCAGCACCACGCGCGTCGACGGCCGCCCATCGGCCCCGACGGTGGCCAGCGTCATCGCATTGGGCTCGGGCAATTGCGCCGCGATCGCCTCGCGCAGCCAGTCGTCGAACTGCTGCAAGGGCCGTTCGTGCGACGCGGCCTCATCGAGCTCGGCGCGCCCATAGTTCTTGCGCAGCGCGGCGATGTCGGGGCTGGGTGTGTTCATCGGGCAAAGCATAAGCGCGCCGGCATCGTCAGTTGTGCTTACGTGATTGACCCTAGGTACACATCCCGGTGCCGCACGAGGTCCGACGCGACGATTCTTGAGGGAGTCACGAAGAGAAAGCGACAGCGCCCCGATGCAAGCGCCACCCACCGTCATCGTGCTGGCCGCCGGCCTCGGCAGCCGGTTCGTCGGCGCGCACCACAAGCTGGTCCAGCCGGTGCGCGACGACGAGGGCAAGCCCACGCCGATCCTGGCGCTGACGTTGCGCCATGCGATCGAGAGCCGCATGCCGGTCGTGGTGGTGACGACATCCACCCTGGCGCCCTTGGCCGCCGAGCAGGTGGCCGCGCGCGACATCGTGGTGGTGCCTGCGGCGGCGCCGGTGAGCGGCCGCGGCATGGGCGACTCGATCGCCTCGGGTGTGGCTGCGCGTGCCGACGCGCCAGGCTGGCTCATTCTGCCGGCAGACATGCCGCGGGTGCGGCCCGCGACACTGCACGCGGTGGCCAAGGCGCTGCTGTCGGGGCCGATCGCCTATGCCCAGTACAAGGGCCGCCGAGGCCACCCGGTGGGATTCGACGCAGAGCTGTATTCGGAACTGATCGCGCTCACCGGCGACGAGGGCGCGCGGCGCATCGTGGCGCGCTATCCGGCGCAGGCGGTGGACGTCGACGACCCGGGCGTGCTGATCGACATCGACACCATACAGGACCTCGACGAGGGCCGCGACGGCGCGAGCGATTTCCAGCCGTCGGCGTTCGCACCGCCGCTGTACTGAGCGGCGGCGCCTGGCGGGGGTTACTGCGAGAACTTGAAATCGGTCTTGGCCTGCTTGCGCAGCGTCTCCTGGTACTGCTGCAGCTTCTGCTGCTCCAGGCGCTGGGCGATCTGGCCCTTGACTTCCTCGAACGGCGGGAACTGGGCCTCGCGCGTGTCCTCGAGCTTGATGATGTGGTAGCCGAACTGGCTCTTCACGGGCTCGGCCGTCGTCTCGCCCTTCTTGAGCGCGGCCATCGCCTTTCCGAATTCGGGAACGTAGGCTTCGGGCTTGGCGAAGTCGAGGTCGCCGCCGTTCTGCGCCGAGCCGGTGTCCTTGCTGTGCTTCTTGGCCAGATCGTCGAACTTGGCGCCGCCCTTCAACTGCGCGAGCAGCGCCTTCGCCTCGTCTTCCTTCTCGACCAGGATGTGGCGAGCGCGGTACTCGGTGCCGGTGGACTGGGCCTTGAACTTGTCGTACTCGGCCTTGCTGTCGGCGTCGGTGACGGGGTTCTTCTTGCTGTAGTCGAGGAACAGCTGGCGGATCAGGATCGACTGGCGCGCCAGCTCCATCTGCGAACGGAACTCCGCGTTGGCGGCCACGCCGCGCTTCTCGGCTTCCTGGGCGAAGATCTCGCGCAGCACGACCTCTTCGCGCACCCGTGTCTCCAACTCGGGCGTCACCGGCTGCTGGCCGCCCCGGGTGGCCTGCACCATGAGCGTGTCGACGCGCGACTTGGGCACCGGCTTGCCATTGACGATGGCGACGTTCTGCGCGCTGGCGGCACCAGCGAAGGCGAGGGCCACGGCCAGCGCGGCGACAGTCTTGTGCAACATGGGAAAAGGACCTTTCGAGAGGGGGCGATCGCCGCGGGGCGGCTCGGGTCAGCGCTGCGCTTCGGCGGGCGTGCGGGCCTCGATGGCCAGCGCGTGGATACCCTCGGCGATGAGCGGGCGGGCGGCATCATAAACGAGGCGGTGCCGCGCCAGTCGTGACAAACCGTCGAACGCGGCGCTGACCACGCTGACACTGAAATGCCGGCCCTCACGCGCGCCAGCGTGGCCGGCGTGCAGGGCGCTGTCGTCGCGCACGTCGAGCATGGTGGGATGCAGCGTCGCCCGCAGGGCCTCGGCAAGGCGCTCGGCGGTGACGCCCGGGAAGGTGATCACGGCGCCTCCTTCTTGGGGGTGGCCGCCTCGTCGGGCAGGTAGCGCGACAGCCACAGGCCTTGGCCGATCGTGAACGCCAGCATCAGCCCGATGCCGCCGAACAGCTTGAAGTTGACCCAGGCGTCGGTGGAGAAGCTGTACGCGACCCAGAGATTGAGCGCGCCCATCAGCCCGAAGAACACGACCCACGCCCAGTTCAGCCGCGCCCACACCGGCTCGGGCAGCGCGAGCTGCTCGCCCAACAGGACGCGCAGCACATTCTTGCCGAACAGGGGCGCGATCAGGAAGGTGCCGCCCATGACCCAGTACAGCAGCGTGGGCTTCCACTTGATGAAGGTCTGGCTGTGGAACCAGATCGTCAGGCCGCCCAGCACGACGACCAGCCCGAGGCTGACCCACAGCATGGTGTCGACCTTGCGACCTCGCAGCCGCAGCCAGAGCACCTGCGCCAGCGTCGCGACGATCACGACCACGGTGGCCAGCAGCACCGGTGCCTCGTCGGGGCCGACCACGCCACCCGATACGAGGAAGGCGAAGTGCTGCGAGGCGAAGGCCGCGGCCCAGTCCTTGTTGCGGTCGGCGTACTTGAAGGCGCCGAAGAACAGGATGATCGGCAGGAAGTCGAACAGCAGCTTCATCTACTTACGCTGGAAATCGATCGCCGCCGAGTTGATGCAGAAGCGCTCACCAGTGGGCTCGGGCCCGTCGGGGAACACATGACCCAGGTGCGAGCCGCACTTCATGCAGCGCACCTCGACGCGCACCATGCCGTGGCTGTCGTCGCGCACACGCTCGATGACCTCGGCGTTGACCGGCTCGTAGTAGCTCGGCCAGCCGCAGCCGGCGTCGAACTTGGTCTTGGCGTCGAACAGGACCTCGCCGCAGCCGACGCAGCGGTAGCGGCCGTCGTCCCAGTGGTTCCAGAACTGGCCCGTGAAGGCGCGCTCGGTGGCGGCGTGGCGCGCGACCTGGTACTGGACCGGGTCGAGCTTGGCGCGCCATTGCTCGTCGGTCAGCCGGACGGGGTAGCGCGGGTCGTCGTGATCGTGACTCATGAAGAACAGGACACAGAAATTTCGGTGGCCCAGTCGGGCGGGAAGTCGGCGTAGGCGGCATTCTCGGGCTGCTCGTCGAACGGGCGCTCGAGGACGGCGAGCAGCCGCTGCACCTCGGCGAAGTCGCCGTCCATTGCGTGCTCGATCGCCCCCTGAGCCAGATGATTGCGCAGCACGAACTTCGGGTTCGCCCGGTCCATGTGCTGCGCACGCTGCTGCGGGGTGCTCGACTCGAATGCCAGCCGGTCGCGGTACCGCGCCGCCCAGCCGTCGAACCTGTCGCGCTGCAAGAAGCAGTTGCGCACCGCGGCCGCCTCGTCGTCGAAGCGGCCAAGCCGGCGCCAGGTTATCGTGAAGTCGGCGCGGTCTTCGGCCATCAATTGCAGCAAGTCGTCGGCCAGCGCCGCATCGTCGTCGCGCTCGGCCACCAGGCCGAGCTTGGCTCGCAGGCCGCGAACCATGGCGGCCGCGAACTCGGCCTTGTACGGCTCCAGCGCGGCGAGCAGGCGTTCGGAGGCCTCCTCCGGCGGGCCATCGACCAGCGGCAGCAATGCCTGCGCAAGGGCATGCAGGTTCCAGAACGCGACGCCGGGCTGGCGTGCGTATGAGTAGCGCGCCTGGTCGTCGGAATGGTTGCAGACATGATTCGGATCGAAGGCGTCGAGGAAGCCGAACGGCCCGTAGTCGATCGTCAGCCCGAGCAGCGACATGTTGTCGGTGTTCATCACCCCATGGCAGAAGCCCACCAGCTGCCACTGCGCGATCACGCGCGCGGTGCGCCGCGCCACTTCCTCGAGCAAAGCAGTCGCCGGCTCGGCTTCGCCGCGCAGGGCGGGAAAGTAGCGCTCGATCACCGCATCGAGCAGGCGGCGTGCCGCAGCCACATCCTGCGCGGTGTGCGCGAAGTGCTCGAAATGGCCGAAGCGCAGGAAGCTGGGCGCCACTCGCGTCACGACCGCGGCGCTTTCCATCGTCTCGCGCCGCACCGGCAGCGGCGAGCCGACGACGGCGAGCGCGCGCGTGGTCGGAATCCCCAGCGCGTGCATCGCTTCGGACCCTAGGAACTCGCGGATCGACGACCGCAGCACCGCGCGCCCGTCGCCCATGCGCGAGTAGGGCGTCTGGCCGCTGCCCTTGAGCTGCACCTCCATCGCGCCAGCGGGGGTATCAACCTCACCGAGCAGCAGCGCGCGCCCGTCGCCCAACTGCCCCGCCCAGACGCCGAACTGGTGGCCTGAATAGACCGACGCGAACGGGCGGATGCCTTCGGGCACGCGGTTGCCGGCCAGCACGTCGAGCGCGTCGGGTCCTGCCAGCCAGTCCGCCAGGCCAAGTTCGCCGGCGAGCCGCGCGCTGCGTGCCACCCAGTGGGCGTCGTGGACCGCGCGCGGTGGCAGGTCGGTGCCGAACGCCGGCCCGAGCGATTGCAGGAAGCTCGCCTCGCGCCAGGCGGGCACGCGAGGGGGGCGGAGGAACTCGGGGGCGTTCACGGGGCCCTTATTGTCCACTTCCTCCCATGCTCGGGCCGTCGCTGGGGGAATCACGCTTTGACAGCCCCGAGCCGGTCTCGATACTCGATATACGACAAGAAGGAGACCCACCCGATGTTCGGCCTGATGCAAGACCAACCGCTGCTCGTCTCGAGCTTGATCGAGTTCGCGGCGCGCCACCACCACGATGCCGAGATCGTCTCGCGCCGTGTCGAGGGGGACCTGCACCGCACCACGTATGCCCAGGCCGCGCGGCGCTCGCGCCAGGTGGCCCAGGCGCTCGACCGCCTGGGCCTCGGCCGGGGCGACCGCGTCGGCACGCTGGCGTGGAACGGCTATCGGCACTTCGAGCTGTACTTCGGGGTCTCGGGCAGCGGTCGCGTGATCCACACCCTCAATCCGCGCCTGCCACCCGACCAGGTCGTCTGGATCGCCAACCACGCCGAGGACCGCGTGCTGTTCTTCGACATGACGTTCCTGCCGATCATCAAGGCGGTGTGGTCCAAGTGCACGACGGTGCGCCACTGGATCGCGCTGTGCGAGGCCGACGCGCTGCCGGCCGATACCGGCATCGAGGGTTTGCAGAGCTACGAGGCCTGGATCGGCCGCGAGAGCGGCCGGTACGACTGGCCCAGCTTCGACGAGCGCAGTGCGTGCGCGCTGTGTTACACGAGCGGCACCACGGGCAACCCGAAGGGCGTGCTCTACAGCCACCGGTCGACCCTGCTGCATGCGTATGGCGTGGCATTGCCCGATGCGGTCAGCCTGTCGGCGCGCGACTGCATCCTGCCGGTGGTGCCGATGTTCCACGTCAACGCCTGGGGCATTCCCTATGCGGCGGCAATGACCGGTGCCAAGCTGGTGTTTCCGGGGCCGGCGCTCGATGGCAAGTCGGTGTACGAGTTGCTCGAGTCGGAGCGGGTCACGATGGCCGCGGGCGTGCCCACGGTGTGGCTGATGCTGCTCAATCATGTGCGCGAGCACAAGCTCAAGTTCAGCCACATGCGGCGCACCGTGATCGGCGGGTCGGCCTGCCCGCCGGCGATGATCAGGGCGTTCCGCGACGACTACGGCGTCACCGTGCTGCATGCCTGGGGAATGACCGAGATGTCGCCCGTCGGCACGGTGTGCAACCTGAAGCTGGCCCAGCGAGAACTCGACCCCGATGCGCAGTTGGCGATCATGGCCAAACAGGGACGGGCGGTGTTCGGTGTCGAGATGCGCATCGTCGACTCCGAGGGCAAGGAACTGCCCTGGGACGGCCAGGCGAGCGGCGACCTGCATGTCAAGGGCCCGTGGATCATCTCGCGCTACTTCAAGGACGAGGGCGGCGATCCGCTGATCGACGGCTGGTTCCCGACCGGTGACGTCGCCTCGATCGATCCCGACGGCTTCATGCAGATCACCGACCGAAGCAAGGACGTCATCAAGTCCGGCGGCGAGTGGATCAGCTCGATCGACATCGAGAACGTCGCGATGGCGCACCCTGCTGTGGCGATGGCGGCCTGCATCGCGTTGCCACACCCGAAGTGGGACGAGCGGCCGTTGCTGGTGGTCGTCAGAAAGCCCGGCGCCGAGGCCTCGCGCGAGGACATCCTCGGCTTCTACGAGGGCAAGGTCGCCAAGTGGCAGGTGCCCGACGACGTCGTCTTCGTCGATGCGATCCCGCTGGGGGCCACCGGCAAGATGCAGAAGGTCAAGCTGCGCGAGCAATTCAAGGGGCATCGGCTGCCTGGCGCCTGACACGCGCCGGCGGGAGGGGCATTTTTCGGGGTAGTCCCGTAGCGTTGCGCCGCGGGCGATCCGGTAACGTCAACCCGTCGAACACGACCCTCTGGAGACCTTTGCCATGACAATCATCGCCATGCGGCCGCTGGCCGTTGCATCGCTCGCCGCGCTCGGCTGTTCGCTGGTGCTGGCGCAGTCCGGTCAGACGGTAAAGATCGCGTTCATCGACCCGCTATCCGGCCCGTTCGCCAACGTCGGGCAGAACCAGTTGAAAAGCTGGCAGTTCAGCGCCGAGCAGTTCAACAAGAAGAACGCCGCAGGGGTGAAGTTCGAGTTCGTCGCCTTCGACAACAAGGCCTCCCCACAGGAGAGCCTCAACAGCCTGAAGGCCGCGATCGACCAGGGCATCCGCTATGTCGTGCAGGGCAACGGCTCCGGCGCCGCGGCCGCGATCAGTGACGCGGTGACCAAGCACAACGAGCGCAATCCGGGCGCCGAGGTCGTCTACATCAACTACGCGGCGGTCGACCCGGACCTGACGAACGCCAAATGCTCGTACTGGCACTTCCGCATGGATGCCGACACGTCGATGAAGATGGAGGCGCTGACCAGCTTCATGAAGGATCAGCCCGATGTGAAGAACGTCTACCTGATCAACCAGAACTACTCGCATGGGCAGCAGGTCTCGAAATTCTTCAAGGAAACGATGGCGCGCAAGCGCCCCGACGTGCAGATCGTCGGCGACGATCTGCATCCGCTCGGTCAGGTCAAGGACTTCGCGCCCTTCGTGGCCAAGATCAAGGCCAGCGGCGCCGACAGCGTCGTCACCGGCAACTGGGGCCAGGATCTCACGTTGCTGATCAAGGCGGCCAAGGATGCCGGCCTGAACGCTAACTTCTACACCTACTACGCGGTCACCAGCGGCGTGCCCACGGCGATGGCGCAAGGCGTGGGCGGCAAGGTCCGGGTGGTGGCGATCGGCCACAACTCGGTGCCCGGCATCCTGAAGTGGCAGGATGAGTACAAGAAGAAGTTCAACGACGACTGGTACACGCTGCAGACCTACAACGCGATCGCGATGCTCTCCGAAGGCATGGCCAAGGCCAAGAGCACCGATCCGGTCAAAGTGGCTGCTGCGATGGAAGGGCTCAAGTTCAACGGCTTCAATGGCGAGGTCGAGATGCGTCGGGCCGACCATCAGTTGCAGCAGGGGCTGTTCATCAGCGAATGGCGCAAGGCCGACACCAAGAACCCGTACAGCGTCGAGAACACCGGCTTCAACTTCCAGGAAGTCAAGGCGATCCCGCCGTTCGTTTCGAGCACGCCGACGTCGTGCCAGATGAAGAGGCCCGGATAAGGCCCCTCCCCCCGGAGCGGCAGACGAGACACGCACCCCCGGTGCGGATTCGCCGCCGCCCCCTCGAGGGGCAACGCCCGCAGCCGGGCTGAGCCCGATCCGCGGCGTTCGTTGGGTTAGCTGCCTGCGCTTGCGATGGACGCGTCGTTCTTCCTGATCTCGCTGCTCAACGGCCTGTCGGTCGGGCTGCTGCTGTTCATGCTGGCGTCCGGCCTGACGCTGATCTTCAGCATGATGGGCGTGCTGAACTTCGCCCACGCGAGTTTCTACATGCTGGGGGCCTACGCGGCCTTCACCGTGACGCGCGCAGTCGGCAGTTTCTGGGTCGCGCTCGTGGTCGCGCCGTTGCTCGTCGGCCTGGCCGGCGCCGCCTTCGAGCGTTTCGTGCTGCGGCGCGTGCACAGGTTCGGCCACGTGCCCGAACTGCTGATCACGTTCGGCTTGTCGTACATCGTGCTCGAGATGGTTCAGCTCGTGTGGGGGCGTGCGGCGCTCGACTTCCAGCCCCCGCCGACTTTGCGCGGCCCGCTGTTCACGATCGTCGACCTGCCCAGTGGCCTGTCGCTGGCCTGGGGTGCACCGCCGCAGGTCTGCAAGGCGGTCGCCGGTGCGATCTGCACGACCTTTCCGGCGTTCCGTGCCTTCGGCATGGCGATCGCGGTGCTGATGCTGGTGCTGATCTGGCTGCTGCTGACTCGCACGCGCATCGGACTCGTGATCCAGGCCGCGCTCACGCACCCGGAGATGGTCGAGGCGCTGGGACACAACGTGCCGCGCGTGTTCATGCTGGTCTTTGGCGGGGGCACCGCGCTTGCGGGCCTGGCGGGCGTGATCGGTGGTGCGCTGCGCGTGACCGAGCCGAGCATGGCGTTGACCGTCGGTGCCGTGGTGTTCGCCGTGATCGTCATCGGCGGCATGGGATCGCTGGCCGGCGCGTTCGTCGCGTCGGTGCTGCTGGGCGTGCTCGATTCGTTCGCGGTGGGCAGCGACCACTCGCTGGCCGACCTGCTGCACTGGATCGGCGTCGAGGTGACACCCCAGACCTTCGGCTACGCGGTGTGGAGCGTCAAGTCGGTACAGGTGGCGGCGGTGCTGCCCTACCTGCTGCTCGTGCTGATCCTGATCTTCCGGCCCAAGGGGCTGCTGGGCAAGCGGGAGGATTGATGGAGCCCCCAAGCTCGCTCTGGCTCGCCACCCCCCGGGGGGGGCACCCGCCGATGGGCCGGCAAAGCCGGATCCGTGGCGGGAAGCTGGGTCGGGCCGTCACAGTTCGCCTGGACCATTGACATGCCCCACGTCCACGAGGGCCGCCCCCACTATCACTTCAAGCCGTACAACGTCGGCCGCTGGATCGTCTGGGGGTCGTACGCGCTCGTCCTCATCATTGCGCCGCTCTTGTGGACCAGCAGCCTGAGCCTGACGATGCTGTCGCAGATGGGCATCGCGATCATCGCGTGCCTGGCGTTCAACATGCTGCTCGGGCAGGGCGGCATGCTCAGCTTCGGCCACGCGGTCTATTCGGGCCTGGGTTCGTTCTTCGCGATCCACGCGTTGAACTGGGTGTCGGCCGGGCAGCTATGGCTGCCGGTGAGCCTGGTGCCGCTGGTGGGCGGTGTGTTCGGTGCGATGTTTGCGATCCTGCTCGGCTACGTCACGACAAAGAAGGCCGGCACGCCTTTCGCGATGATCACGCTCGGCGTGGGCGAACTCGTCGCGGCGATGGCCCTGATGTTCCCCGGCTTCTTCGGCGGCGAAGGCGGCATCAGCGGCAACCGCGTCGCCGGCCAGCCCTTCCTGGGCATCACCTTCGGCCCGCAGGTGCAGCTGTACTGGCTGATCGCGGCCTACACCTTCGCCTGCACAGCGGCGATGTTCGCCTTCACGCGCACGCCGCTGGGTCGCATGCTCAACGCCGTGCGCGACAACCCGGAGCGCGTCGAGTTCATCGGCTACAGCACCCAGAGCGTGCGCTATCTCGCGTTCATCGCCTCGGGATTCTTCATGGGCATCTCGGGCGGGCTTGGCGCCCTGAACTTCGAGATCGTGACCGCCGAGGTGGTAGGCGCCGCGCGCTCCGGCGCCTACCTGCTGTTCACCTTCCTCGGCGGCGCGGTGTTCTTCTTCGGTCCGATCATCGGCGCCGTGCTGATGGTGTTCTCGCTCGTGCTGCTGTCGGAGTTGACGCTGGCCTGGCTGTTGTACCTCGGCCTCGTCTTCCTCTTCATGGTGATGTACGCGCCCGGCGGCATTTCGAGCCTGATCATGATGAACCTTCGCCTGGCCAGCTTCGGCAAGCTGCGCGAGGTGTGGGCGGCGTATCTGGCGTTCGCCGGCGCGGCGTTCGTCATCCTCGCTGGCGCCGGCGCGATGATCGAGATGATCTACCACCTGCAGCTCAATCAGGCGCTCGGGCCCGAGCTGCGCTTCATGGGGGCCCAGCTCAACGCGAGGAGCGCGAACAGCTGGTTCGGTGCTGGCCTGCTGCTGGCCACGGGATCGGCGATGTTCGAGCTCACGCGCCGCGTGTTCGTGCGCCACTGGGACCAGATCGAGGAGGACATCGAAAAAGAGATCAAGCGCCGGGAGGCCTTGGCGTGAGTTCCTTTGCCATCGAGCTCAAGGACCTGCGCAAGCGCTTCGGCAAGACCGAGATCATCCGCGGCGCCAGCCTCGCGGTCGCGCGGGGCGAGCGGGTGGCGATCATCGGCCCGAACGGCGCGGGCAAGAGCACGCTGTTCAACCTGATCAGCGGGCGCTTGGCGCCCACCAGCGGCGAGGTGCACCTCCATGGCCGGCGGATCGACGGCAAGCCGCCTTTCGAGATCAACCGGCTCGGCCTGGCGCGCAGCTTCCAGGTCAGCAACCTGTTCACGCGACTGTCCGTGTTCGAGAACATTCGTTGTGCGGTGCTGTGGAGCCTCGGTTACCGCTACGCGTTTTGGAAGTTCCTTGCCGACCTGACCGACGCCAACGACCGCACCGAGGAAGTGCTCGAGATGATCAAGCTCGACCGCCGGCGCGACGTGCTGGCAACGAACCTGACCTACGCCGAGCAGCGCGCGCTGGAGATCGGCGTCACGATCGCCGGCGGAGCCGACGTGGTGCTGCTCGACGAACCCACCGCCGGCATGAGCAAGAGCGAGACGCGACGCTTCGTCAGCCTGATTCGAGATGTCACCGCAGGGAAGACGCTGCTCACGGTCGAACACGACATGGGCGTCGTGTTCGGGCTTGCAGACAAGATCGCAGTGCTCGTCTACGGTGAGGTGATCGCGTTCGACGCGCCCGACGCCGTGCGCGCGAACCCCCGCGTGCAGGAGGCCTACCTCGGCTCCGTGCTGGCCGATGCGCAGACCGCGGATGCCTCCCGCTGGCAGGAGACTTGATGCTCGAGGTCGACAAGCTCCACGCCTTCTACGGCAAGAGTCATGTGCTGCACGGCGTGCATT
>JAOUIM010000423.1 GCA_029884035.1 Aquincola sp.
ACGGCGGCGGCATTGCCGCCGCTCGTGGTGCCGGATCATCCCATCCTGGGCCGCCGTCGGGCTTGTGGCGCTCGAATCCCGGCCGATTGACGCAGATCATTGGCCTGGCGCGCGGACGCCGGTAGCGTGGGCCCTCGACGTGACCGTGACTCCGGGGGCGAACGATGAGTGACGTGGTGTCCACGCCGGTCGATGTGCACCGTGCCTATCCGCGATCCGTGACCCTGGGTGACGGTTCACAGGTGCAGTTGCGTCTGATGGACCCCGGCGACGTGCATCGCGTGCTCGCTTTCGCGCGCTCGCTGCCGCAGGACGACCTGCAGTTCCTTCGCGTGGACATCACCCGGATGCTGGTCGTCATGCTGTGGGCGCAGAACATCAAGGCGGGTCAGACCGTGACGGTGCTGGCGGAAGACGGCCGCGAGGTGGTGGGCTATGCGAGCGTGCACCACGACCAGGTGAGCTGGCAGCGCCACCTGGGCGAACTTCGCGTGCAGGTCGGGCCGGCATACCGCGGCCTGGGGCTGGGCACCGTGCTGGGAAGGGAGATCTTCGCGATCGCCCCCTCGATCGGCATCCAGAAGATCGTGGCGCAGATGACGCCGAACCAGGAGCAGGCGATCGCGCTGGTCAAACGGTCGGGCTTCCGCCAGGAGGCGGTCCTGCACGGTTTCGTGATCGATCGCGACGGCCGCAAGAACGACCTGGTCGTCATGACCTGCGACGTCGACGCGCTGGCGGGCGCCGAGGGTGGGGGTGCAGCCGATCGTACGGCGCACGGCTGATACAGGACGCGGCGCTCAGCGGTAGCTGCGTGCGTCTTCGATCACCTTGCCGTCGTTGGGCAGTTCGCCCGGGCGCTTCCAAGCGACGTCGCCACGCAGCTTGGTGACTTCGCGCAGCGTCTGCGCTACGCGGTCGGCCAGACCCTCGGGCGCGGACTGAGGAAGCTCAGCGAACAGCGTCATGCGGTCTTCCGCCATCTCGCCTTCGACGACGAGCCGCGCTCGCGCGATCTCCGGATGGCGCTTTACCACCTCGGCCACCTGGCTGGCGTGCACGAACATGCCCCGCACCTTGGCGGTCTGATCGGCGCGCCCCAACCAGCCCTTGATGCGCTTGTTGGTGCGGCCGCTCGGGCACGTGCCGGGTAGCACCGCCGAGAGGTCGCCGGTGCCGAAGCGCACGAGCGGGTAGTCCGGGTTCAGCGGGGTGACGACCACCTCGCCGACCTCGCCGTCGGCCACCGGGTCGCCGCTGCCGGGGCGCACGATCTCGACGATCACGTGTTCGTCGAGCACCAGACCCTCACGTGCGCTCGTCTCGTAGGCCACGAGGCCGAGGTCGGCCGTGGCGTAGCACTGGTAGCCGTCGATGCCGCGCGCAGCCAGCCAGTCGCGCAGGCTCGGCGGGAACGCCTCGCCGCTGAGCAACGCCCTCTTCAGCGAGGCGATGTCGATCCTCGACTCGGAAGCCTTCTCGACCAGGATCTTCAGGAAGCTCGGCGTGCCGATGTAGGCGTCGGGCCGGAGTTCGGCCATCGCCTGCAGCTGCAGCTCGGTATTGCCCACGCCACCGGGGAACACGGTGCAGCCCAGCGCGAGCGCGCCCGACTCCATCATCAGACCACCCGGCGTGAGGTGGTACGAAAAGCAGTTGTGGGCAAGGTCGCCCTCGCGCACGCCGGCGGCGAACAGCGCGCGCGCAAGGCGCCAGTAGTCGCGCGTGCCGGCGTCGGGTTCATAGATCGGCCCGGGCGACTGGTACACGCGCTGCGCGCGCCGCGAGCGCGGCAGGGCACGCCAGCCCAGCGCGGAGAAGCCGCCGAACGGGTCGGTCGCGATCGAGGCGCGCTGGCGTTCGAGCAGTTGCGACTTGCGCGTGACGGGCAGGGTGGCGAGCGCGCGGCGCGAGGTGATGATGCTGGCATCGACACCGGCGAGCACCTCGCCGAGTGCCGCGGTGGCCTGGGCCGCGCGCACCTGCGCCGGCAGGGAGGCCATCAGCGAGGCTTCACGAGCGGCCGGCTCGCGCGCCTCGAGCGCGTCATAAAGCAGGGCGCTCACTCCTCGGTCTCCCAGCGCGCGAGCCGTTTCTTCACCTCGTCGATCAACTTGCGCTGGTCGGCCGCGGTCTTGACGGTCATGCGGTCCCACTCGGGCGTGAGCATCAGGCGGCGCGCCAGCTTCGCCTGGATGGCAGCGCTGTCGAGGGCCAGCTCTACGACACGCTTGCCGCGCAGTTCGTAGGCGTTGCCGCGCTCCGCGAGCTTCATGTCGCGCAGCGCGCGCTTGAGCGCCACCAGCGCGCTGTCTGCGTTGAAGGGCGGCGCCGCAAAGCCGGAAAAGCTGTCGTCGTTGCTCATGGGCGTCGTGTCATGACAGCCAACGCTTCCTGCGCTTGTAGCTCTTGACATCGCGGAAGCTCTTGCGGTCGCCGCCGCCCACGCCGAGGTAGAACTCCTTGACGTCCTCGTTTTCGCGCAGCGACTTGGCTTCGCCGTCCATCACGACGCGGCCGTTCTCGAGGATGTAGCCGTAGTCGGCGTAGCGCAGCGCCATATTGGTGTTCTGCTCGGCCAGCAGGAAGGTGACTTTCTCCTTGCTGTTGAGGTCGCGCACGATCTCGAACACCTCCTGCACGATCTGCGGCGCCAGGCCCATCGACGGTTCGTCGAGCAGCACCATCTTCGGCTCGGCCATCAGCGCGCGGCCGATCGCGCACATCTGCTGCTCGCCGCCCGAGGTGTAGGCGGCCTGCGAGCCGCGCCGCTGCTTCAGGCGCGGGAAGTAGGTGTAGACCTTCTCGAGCGTGCGCGCCATCGCCGCCTTGCCGTCCTTGCGCGTGTAGGCGCCGGTCAGCAGGTTTTCCTCGATCGTCAGGTGCGCGAAGCAGTGGCGGCCCTCCATCACCTGGATCACGCCGCGGTCGACCATCTGCGAGGTCGAGAGTTTCTCGATGCGCTCGCCACGCAATTCGATCGAACCCTTGGTCACCTCGCCGCGCTCGCCGGCGAGCAGGTTGCTCACCGCGCGCAGCGTGGTCGTCTTGCCCGCGCCGTTGCCGCCCAGCAGCGCGACCACGGCACCCTCGGGCACCTGGAGCGACACGCCCTTCAACACGAGGATCACGTGGTTGTAGATGACCTCGATGCCGTTGACGTTGAGGAGGATGTTCGACATTCCTGGCTTTGCTCCGCAGTCGATACCGGCCCGGTGGCCGGTATCGACTGCGTGCCCCCGCACAGCGGGGGCCGCGTCAGCGGGGGGCGCCGTCAGTTCATGGCCCTGGCCAATCGTGACCGGCACCGCCGCTC
>JAOUIM010000053.1 GCA_029884035.1 Aquincola sp.
TCTTTTCTCAAACGCGTCCGCCGCCAGGACGACCCGACGACGAATGAGCGGTGAGGCCTTCATCGTTGGAGAAAAGACCAACACGCGCCAGTGTTGTCAATTCTTCCAACACCCACCGATCGCCCTGTCTGCGATCAGCCGCGCTGGCGGTCACAACGGGTAGAGCTGTACGCCCCGGTGGTGCGCTTACTGGCCGCCGACAGTGGACCGTCACGAAGGGCCGCTCCTGTTTAGGGTTGTCCGATACCTGCCCGTCGCACGCCACGGACACGCGCATGGCACGGACCTGAGGGCAGGTGTTGGACAAGCCCCAAGGGAGGAAACCGCGGGGCATGCCGCAGGGGTCGAGTGAAGCCCCGAAGCCATGGCGATTTCGACCCTGGCTGGAACGGACATCGAGGCATCTCCGGACTTGTTGTGCAACAGATCCCGCTGACGGCGCCCGACAAATCTGCCCGAGCGGAAGGTCGAACTAGCGGTTCAAGTCGAACACGCTCGTGCCGCGCCTCGCGAGGCTTTTGGCGATCACCCCCCGGTGTATCTCCGACGTGCCGTCGAAGATGCGGTAGATGCGCGCGTCGCGGTACCAGCGTTCCACCGGCAGGTCCTTGCAGTAACCCATGCCGCCGAAGATCTGCACCGCGCGGTCGACCACGCGGCCCAGCGTCTCCGAGGCCTGGACCTTGGCCATCGAGATGGCGTCGCGCGCTGCGGCGGCGTGGCTTGCGCCCTGGTCGAGCAGCCAGGCGGCGTGCAACACCATCCAGCGCGCGGCGCTGATCTCGATCGCGCTGTCGGCCAGCTGCTGCTGGATCATCTGGAACTCGGCGATCGGGCGGCCGAACTGCTGGCGCTGGTTCGCATAGTCGAGCATTCGTTCGAGCACATGGCTGGCCTTGCCCACCGCGCGCGCGGCCACCTGCGCCAGGCGAACGCGCCCGAGCACCTCCATCGCCATCTTGAAGCCGTGGCCGCGCTCGCCCAGCAGGCACTCGGGGCCGAGCACCACGTCGTCGAAGAACAGCTCGACATGGCTGGTGCCGCGCAGGCCCATCATCGGCTGGTCGCGGCCGACGGTGAATCCGGGCAACGCCTTGTCGACCAGGAACAGCGAGAGCTGCTTGCGGCCTTCGTGCTCGCCGGTGACCGCCGAGACGAGGAAGAAGTCGCTCACCAGCCCGTCGCTGATGAAGTGCTTGTGGCCGGTGAGATGCCAGTGGCCGGCGGCATCGGGCACCGCGCGCGTGGTGATCGCCGCGGCGTCCGAGCCTGCACCGGGTTCGGTGATCGCGATGGAGCAGACGCGCTCGCCGCGCACCGTGGGCCGCAGCCAGCGCTCGACCTGCACGCCGCGGCACGCGAGCAGCGCCTCGTACACGTTGCCGAACGCGCGGCGGATCAGGATGTCGGTGGTGTGGCCGAACTGCTCTTCGGCGAGCATCGTGTCCACCGCGCTCAGGCCGCCGCCGCCGTGCTCGGCCGGGATGTTCATCGCGTACAGGCCCAGGGCCTTGGCCTTGGCGTGGATCGCCGCGGCCGCCTCGGGTGCGAGCACGCCGCTGCGCTCGACGTCGTCTTCCAGCGGCGCCAGTGCCTCGCGGATGAAGCGGCGGATCGTGTCGATGAGCAGGCGCTGCTCGTCGTTGAGCGAGAAGTCCATCGATGAGGGCCGTTCGTGGCGGTGCGGGTCAGGCGGGCACGGCGCGCGCAGCGGGCTCGGCATACAGCACGCCGTCGTGTTCCATCGCGTCGATCTCGTCGGAGGCAAAGCCGAGCGATGCCGCGATGCCGCGGTTGTGCTGGCCCAGCAACGGTGCCGGCGTGCGGCAGGTCGTGTCGCACGCCGACAGACGGAACGGCAGGTTGGGCAGCCTGATCGTGCCGAGCACCGGGTGCTGCTGCTCGACGAGCATGCCGCGCTCGATGATCTGCGGATCGGCCAGCACCTCGTCGATGCGCTGCACGCGCGCGGCGGGCACGTCGTTGGCCTCGAGCGCAGCCAGGCATTCGGCCACCGTGTGGGCGGCCACCCACGCGCGCGCCACCGGCAGGATCTCGCCGCGGTGCGCATTGCGCCCGGCGGCATCGCGAAACCGTGGATCAGCCGCGAACGCGTCGCCGCCCGCGAGCCGTGCGAAGCGCTGCCACGCGTCGTCCACCTGCGCGGCGATCACGAGGTGGCCGTCGCGCGCGCTGAACAGGCCGTACAGCGTGGACGTCGGCAGGTCATGGCCGGTCTGCACCGGCACCTCCACGCCGCCCGACAGCGTGTAGCACTGCACCGCGTACTCGTGCATCGAGACCAGGCAGTCGTACAGCGCCAGGTCGATATGCTGGCCGCGCCCGCTCCTGGTGCGACCCAGCAGCGCGGCGCAGATCGAGGCCACGGCGTGGATGCCGGTGTACATGTCGCCGAGCGCGATGCGCAGCAGCGGCGGGGCCTCGCCGGGCGAGCCGATCATCTGCATGATGCCACTCTTGGCTTCGGCGATGAGGCCGAAGCCGGCGCGGTGCGCGTCGGGCCCCGTGTGCCCGTAGGCCGAGACCGAGCAGTACACGAGCGCGGGGTTGCGCGCGGCGAGCGCCTCGTAGCCGAGGCCGAGCCTGGACAGCGTGCCCGGGCGGTAGTTCTCGACGAACACGTCGGCGCTGTCGGCCAGGCGCCTCATCAGTTCGGCGCCGCGCGCGTCCTTCATGTCGACGCACAGGCCCCGCTTGCCCATGTTTTGCTGCAGGAAGTAGCCGCTCTGGCCATCGATGAAGTAGGGGTGCCGCCGGCCGGCGTCGCCCTGTGTCGGCCGCTCGACCTTGATCACCTCGGCGCCGAGCGCCGCAAGGCAACGGCCGACATAGGGCCCGGCAAGAAAGTGCGAGTAGTCGACGACGCGAAAACCGTCGAGCGGGAGCGGCTGCGGCGTCATGCCCTGGCCGGCGTCGGCGACGCGTGCGCGCCGCCGAGGAACAGGCGCTCGATGTGCGGATCGGCCAGCAGTTCGTCGGCGGGCTTGTGCAGCACCAGGCGGCCGGACTCGAGTGCGATCGCGTCGTCGGACATGCGCAGCGCGCTCTTGACGTTCTGTTCCACCATCAGCACGGTCGTGCCCCGGTCGGCCAGGTCGCGCAACAGGCGGAACACGTCGGTCACGACCAGCGGCGACAGGCCGATCGACGGCTCGTCGATCAGCAGCACCTTGGGCCGCAGCAAGAGCGCGCGGCCGACCTCGAGCTGCTTCTGCTCGCCGCCGGACAGCGACGAGGCGGCGCTGTGCAGCCGCTCCTTGACGCGCGGGAACAGGTCCAGGACCTCGGGGATGCGCTGGTGCGCGGTCTTCATGCCCAGCGTGATGCCGCCCAGCTCCAGGTTCTCCCACACGCTGAGCTGGCCGAAGAGGTTGCGCCCCTGCGGTACGAAGGCCACGCCCCGCCGCGTCAGCAGGTCCTTCGCGCTTGCGCCGGTGATGTCCAGGCCATCGAGGTGGATCGAGCCCTGGCGGACCTTGAGCAGACCGAACAGGGTCTTGAGCACCGTGCTCTTGCCCGCGCCGTTGGGGCCGAGCAGCAGCGTGATCTTGCCGCGCGCGGCCTCGAAGCTCAGATCGTTCAAGATCATGAACTCGCCGTAGCCGGCGGTGACGTTGCGGAACTCGATCATGGCTGCACCGCCCGCCGGGCCGCCAAGGCGCGGGCTTGACCCGCGCTTCGCTTGGTCCTGGCGATGCGCGCTCCCCCGGGGGGCGGCGAACGAAGCGAGCTTGGGGGCTGCACGACTCAGTTCCCCAGGTAGGCGTCGAGAACACTCTTGTTGGCGCGGATCTCGCCCGGCGTTCCGATCGCCATCACCTTGCCTTCCACCATCACCAGGATGCGGTGGCACAGGTCCATCACGAAATCCATGTTGTGCTCGATCACCACGAACGAACCCTTGCGGTTCTTGTTCAGCTCCTTGAGCAGCGTGCTGATGCCGCTGACGAGCGAGGGGTTGACCCCGGCGCAGGGCTCGTCGAGCAGCACCAGGTCGGGCTCGCTCATGAAGGCCATCGCGATGTCCACCAGCTTCTGCTGGCCGTAGCTCAGCTCGCCCGCTTTCTTGTCGGCGACATGCCGGATGCGGAACTGGTCGATCAGCGCGTCGGCCTTGGCGCCGAGGCCCGAGTCGCCCGGCGCGAACAGGCGGCCCCACATCGAGCCGACATGCTCCTGCGCCGCGACGAGCAGGTTGTCGCGCACGGTCATCTTGCCGAACACCTGCAGGGTCTGGAACGTGCGCCCGACGCCCAGCTGGTTGAGCTGCATCGGGCTCTTGCCGGTGATGTCGCGCCCGTTCAGCTCGATGCTGCCGGCATCGGGATCGATCTGCCCGAGCACGCTGTTGAACATCGTCGTCTTGCCCGAGCCGTTGGGCCCGATGACGCCGAAGATCTCGCCGGGCATGACCTCGAACGACACGCCGTCGACGGCCCGGATCGCGCCGTAGGCCTTCTTCAGATCGGTGACTTTGAGCAGCGCAGCGCTCACGATGCCGCCCCGGCCTTCGCGGCGGCGGCCGCGCGCGCTGCCGAGGCCTCCCGCGCCTGGCGGCGCGCCTCGAGGCGGTTGGGAATGCTGAGCAGCCCGTCGGGCAGCCACAGCATCAGCATGATCACCGCGGTACCGAAGGCGAACAGGTACCAGGCCTGTGCGAAGCGCAGCCACTCGGGCAGCAGCACACCGACCGCCGCGCCGAGCACCGGGCCGAAGAAGTAGCCCGCGCCGCCGACGACGACCATCAGGTACATCATGATCGACGCGCCGACCGTGAACGGTGCCGGGTCGATGAACTCGACCAGCGGTGCGAACAGCGCGCCGGCGATGCCCGCATAGACGGCACCGATCGCGAACGACAGCAGGGTGTAGGCCTGGATGTCGACGCCCAGACTCTCGGCGCGGATCGGGTTGTCGCGCAACGCGGTGAAGGCCTTGCCCCAGGGCGAGGACAGCAGCTTCCACAGCAGCGCGCCCAGGACGATCGTCACCGCGAGAATGAAGTAGTAGTAGGCCAGCGAGCCGTTCAGGTCGATGCCGAACAGGCCCGGCCGCGCAATGCCGTTGATGCCGAAGGTGCCGCCGGTCAGCCACTCCTCGTTGCGCATCACCAGCCACACGGCGGTGTTGAAGCCCAGCGTGGCGAAGGCCAGGTAGATGGTCTGCACGCGCAGCGCCGGAAAGCCGAGCACCAGGCCGACGACGAAGCAGCCGAGCATCGCCACGGGCAGGCCGAGCCAGAAGCTGAAACCCGCCTTCAGCAGGATCGCGACCGTGTAGGCGCCGATGCCGAAGAAGGCGGCGTGGCCGAGCGACTTCTGGCCCGCGTAGCCGACCGTGAGGTTCAGGCCCATCGTGGCGATGACGTACACCAGCCAGTAGCTGAACAGGTAGACGCCGTAGTTCTTCAGGAACGGCGGCACCGCCATGACCACTGCCAGGACGATCAGCGCGGCGACCCTCTGGCTGCGCTTCATCAGACCTTCCTCTCGACCTTCCTGCCCAGCAGCCCCTGCGGCTTGAACAGGATCACCGCCATGAACAGGATCAGTGCGACCGCATCCTTGTAGGCCGGCGAGACGTAGGCCGCGGCCAGGTTCTCGCCGATGCCCACGATGACGCCGCCGAGCAGCGCGCCGCGGCTGTTGTTGAAGCCGCCGATGATCGCCGCGAAGAAGGCCTTGGTGCCGAGCGAGCCACCCATGTCGAACTTGGCCAGGTAGGTCGGCGTGACCAGCAGCGCCGCGGCGCAGGCCAGCACCGCATTGATCGCGAACGTGTAGAAGACCATGCGCGGCACGTTGATGCCCAGCACGGTGGCGCTCTCGGTGTTCTGCGCCACCGCCTGCATCGCGCGGCCGGTGACCGTCCGCGCCAGGAAGGCCTGCGTGCCCAGCACCAGCGCCCCCGCGAACGCGAGCGTGGTGATGTCGGCCAGCGACACCGTGACGCCGAAGACGTCGAACAGCCGCCGCGCGAACAGGGTCGGGAAGGGGTAGGCCTCGGCGCTGTAGCCGGCGCGAACGCCGTTGCTCGCAGCGATCGACAGGCCGATCGTCGCCACCACGATCGGCATCAGGCCGAACCTGAGCAGCGGGTCGGCGATCCCGCGCTTGAACGCCCAGCCGAGCACCACCACCGCGACGACGCAGGTCAATGCGAACGACAGCAGCAGCGGCGCGCCGAACGACATGAACGCCAGCATCGTGAACGCCGGCAGCATGACGAACTCGCCCTGCGCGAAGTTGATCGTTCCCGAGGCCTGCCACAGCAGTGTGAAACCGAGCGCCGCCAGCGCGTAGATGCTGCCGGTGGCGATGCCCGAGAAGACCAGCAGCAGGAAGTCGCTCATGGCCCGGCCCGCGGGATGCCGGTGCGGACTATTTCTTGCCGAGCGCCGGCAGCACTTCCTTGACGATCTGGCGGCCATTCTTGGCCTCGACCAGGTAGCTCTCGCGGTCGAGGTCGCCCTTGTCGTCGATCGACACGTCGAGGATCACGCCGGGGTGCGTCGCGGCCTTCACGCTCAGGCCGTGCAGCGCGCTGGCCACCGCCTTGCGGTCGAACTTGCCGACCTTCTCGATCGCCGCCTTCAGCAGGTACACGCCGGTGTAGCCCTTGATGCCGTTGTGGTCGCAGAAGTAGTTGTATTCCTTGTAGAACTTTGCCTTGAACGCCAGCATGCGCTCGTTCGGCGCGTCGATCGTCAGGCCGACGTGGGCGGTGGCGCCGTTGGCGGCGTCGCCGGCGAGTTCGATGACCTTCTGGCCGGTGAGCGTCGTCTCGCCGACCAGCGGCTTGTCGTAGCCCTGCTTGCGCAGCTCGCGCAGCGCGCGTGCCGACTCTTCCTCGTTGGTGTAGACGAACAGCGCGTCGGCGTTGGCCTGCTTGGCCTTGAGCACGGGGGCCGAGAAGTCGATCTGGCCCGAGTCGGTGGAGATGTCGGCCACCACCTTGACGCCGACATCGGCCAGCGCCTTGGTGATCGCGTCGCGTCCGCCCTTGCCGAAGTCGTTGTTGACGTACATCACGGCCACGTTCTTGGCCTTGAGCCCGTTGGCGATGTAGCGCGCCACCTTGGGCATCGCCGTCTCCTGCGTGAAGCTGGTGCGGAAGACATACGGGTTGCCCTGCTTGGTGATCGCGGCAGCCTCGCCGCCGACGAAGTTGGGGATCTCGGCGCGTCGGGTCTCGTTCATGCTGACCATGACCGAGCCGGAGAACACGGGCCCGAACACCGCGAACACGTCATCGTCGATCGCCTTGCTGGCCAGACCCTTGGCCACGCCGGGATTCGATTGCGTGTCGGCTACGGTGGCGTCGATCTTGCGGCCGAGGATGCCGCCGGCGGCATTGATCTCCTTGATCGCGAGCTGGACGCCGTCCTTGAAGTTGGTCCCCGAAGTCGTGCCCGGGCCGGAGAGCTCGTACAGCCCGGCGATCTTGACCACGTTCTGCGCGAACGCGGGGGCGACGAAGGCGGCGGCGCAGGCCGCGGCGAGCAGGGTGCGACGGATCAGTTGCATGGGGTTGTCTCCTCGGCAGGGATGGTGTGGTGCAGCACGGCGAACGATAGGAACTCGTCGACGAACCGACAAGGGTTTTCTCTCTGGAGTGCGCGACAATCGCGCGGTTTGCGCGATCATCGATCGCTTTGCGGGTAATTCCCATGCCGGCCCGGACCGTTGCCCATGCTGCTGCCGAGATCGAACGCCGCGACCTGATCGAAGGCCTGGGCAAGGGGCTGCGCGTGATCGAAGCGTTCGACGAGGACCACTCGCAGCTGACCGCGAGCCAGGTCGCCGAGCGTGCCGACATCACGCGCACCGCGGCGAGACGCTACCTCCTGAGCCTGGTGCACTTCGGCTACGCGACCACCGACGGCAAGCAGTTCTGGCTCGCGCCGCGCGTGCTGCGCCTCGGCCAGAGCTACCTCGGCGCCGCCCGGCTGCCGCGGCTGGTGCAGCCCTTCATCCAGCGCGTCGCGGTGCAGATCGGGCACACCGTCAACGCGAGCGTGCTCGATGGCCACGAGGTGGTCTACATCGCGCGCTCGAGCCCGCCGCGCTGGGTGACGATCGGCTACGGGGTCGGCGTTCGAATCCCGGCGCATGTGGTCACTCCGGGATTCGTGGTGCTGGCTACGCTCGACGACGATGCGTTCGAGGACTGGCTCGACGAGCATGAGTTCGCCTCCTTCACGCCGCACACCGTGGTCAGCAGGGCGATGTTCCGCGCCCAGGTGCGGCAGGCCCGGGCGCTGGGCTACTGGCACACCGAGCAGCAGCTCGACGCCGGCCTGCGCGGCGTCGCGGTGGCACTGATCGACCGCAAGGGGCGCTGCCGCGGCGCGGTGGGCTCGACGATGCCGATGACGGCCTACCGCAGCAGCGAGCACATGCTCAAGACGGTGCTGCCGCCGCTGCAGGAGGCGGCGCAGGCGCTGCGGCCGTTGCTCTAGGCCCCGCAGCGCTTGACGCGCCTCAACCGGCCGCGCGCCGCGGCAATCTAGATTCGCATGCACCGACCGGCCTGCGGAGACGCCCGATGATCAAGAACCTGCTCGTTCCCCTGGACGGCACCGACCTTTCGGAGCGCGCGATGCGCGAGAGCATCGAACTGGCACGTCAGCTCGGCGCATCGATCACCGGGTTCGTCGCCGAGCCCGATGTGCCGCTGCCCCACATGGGCAAGAACATGGCGCAATACAGGCAGGAGCGCGATGCCCACCAGGTGGTGACCGACACCCATGCACATGCGCTGCTGGCGCAGTTCGGCGAGCGCGCGCAGCAGGCCGGCGTGCCCTTCACCGCGCGCCACCAGATCACCGACCGCGTCGACGCGGCGATCGTCGATCTCGCCGAGCAACTCGAGGACGGCCTGATCGTAATGGTCACCCACGGGCGCGGCGTCTTCGCCGGGCTGCTGTTCGGCTCGCACACGCGCAACGTGATGGCATTGACCAAGGTTCCGCTGCTCGTCCTGCACTGAGGGCGCGCCGCCGCCCGCGCGGCAGCCCCGGCGGGGACGCAGGCCTCAGCGCGAGGTCACGGCGGAGACCGCAGCGCGCAGCGCGAGCAGGTAGCTGTCGACGCCGAAGCCGCAGATCTGGCCGCGCACGATCTCGGCGAACACCGAGACATGGCGGAACGGCTCGCGCGCGTGGATGTTGCTCATGTGCAGCTCGACGACCGGGCAGGTCAGGATCGCAAGCGCGTCGCGGATGCCGTAGCTGTAGTGCGTCCAGGCGCCGGCGTTGATCAGCACCGCGTCCTTGCCTTCGGCATAGGCCTGGTGGATGCGCTCGGCCATCGCGCCTTCGTGGTTGGTCTGGAAGCATTCGACCTGCGCGCCCAGCTCCTTGCCCAGCGCCTTCAACTGCTTGTCGATCTGCGCCAGCGTGATCGTTCCGTATTGCTTGGGGTCGCGCTTGCCGAACATGTTGTGATTGATGCCGTGCAGCATCAGGACTTTGAGTGCCATGTCGTGCTCAGTGGAGTTCGATCGTCGATCCCGATTGTGCCGCTGCGACGATCGCCTCGGTCACGCGCAGATTGGCGAGGCCGTCGCGGGCGCTGACCAACGGCGCCACCTCGCCGCGGGCGACCGCGCCGAAGTGCTCCATCTGGCGCTGGATCGGATCTTCGCGCACCACGTCGACCATGCCGACCTCGAACGGCTTCCACCACGAGCGGTCCTCCGCGCGCGGGTACGTCCTCAGCCGCATCGTCGGCACGCCCAGCGACCCGCGGGTGCCCGCGACGACGTAGCAGTCCTCGTCGTCGTACGTCGGGTAGGCCTTGTTCTCCTGGCTCGTCTGCTCCCAGCTCTTCGGGCTCGCGGCGGTGTCCGACAGCAGGAAACTGCCGAGCGCACCGCCGGCAAAACGCAGGTTGATCACCACCGTGTCCTCCACCGGGAAGCCGCGCACCGCGTGCGACCGGATCGCCTGCACCGCGACGATCTCGCCGCACAGCATGCGCAGGTTGTGCACCTCGTGGATCATGTTGAGCAGGATCGGACCAGCGCCGGGCTCGCGCCTCCAGGGCGCGTCGGTGAAGTAATGGTCGGGCTTGAGGAACATCGCGGTCCCGGTCACCGCAACCAGCCGTCCCAGCGCGCCCGAGTCGACCACGCGTCGTGCCGCGGCCATGATCGGGCTGTGCGCACGGTGGTGGCCGATCAGCACCCGGGCCCGCGCCTGCTCGGCGGCGTGCACGATGGCCTGGCCATCGCCCACCGTGCTGGCGATCGGCTTTTCGAGCAGGATCGGCAGGCGCGCGGCAATGCACGCGAGCGCCTGGCTCAGGTGCAGCACGTTGGGGGTGGCCAGCACGATGCCGTCCGGCGGGTCGCGCTCCAACAGTTCGGACAGCGACCGATACAGCGGCACGCCGGCGGCCGCAGCAGTCACCTGCGCCTCCGGCGACGGGTCGACGATCGCGGACAGCGAGACGGTGCCGCTGCGCTGCGCCGCGCCGATGTGGGCGCGGCCGATGGTCCCGGCGCCGGCGACCGCGACCCTGGTCCTGCTCATGCCAGCGGCACCGTGAGCTGATCGATCACCGGGCGCGTGTCGGGCCGCACGCCGCGCCACCAGACGAACGCTTCGGCGGCCTGCTCGACCAGCATGCCCACGCCGTCGGCGCACCGAGCGGCACCGGCCTCACGCGCCAGCCGCAGGAAGGGCGTCAGGCCCTTGCCGTAGACCATGTCGTAGGCCAATGCCGCGTTGCCGAAGACCGCGGCGGGCACCGGCGGCAGGACGGCGTTCAGGCTCGCCGAGGTGCCGTTGATCACGACGTCGAAGCCCTGCTCGTGCGCCAGGTCCGTGTAGCCGCAGGCGGTGACCCGGCCCCGAGCACTGAACTGGCCGGCGAGCGTCTGCGCGGTGGCGACGGTGCGGTTGGCAATCACCACCTCGGTGGTGGCGCGAGCCAGGATCGGCGGCACCGCGCCGCGCACCGCGCCGCCGGCGCCGAGGCACAGCACACGCCGCCCCCGCAGCGACACGCCGAGGTTGCGCTCGATGTCGTGAACCAGTCCCACGCCGTCGAAGTTCTCGGCCTCGATGCGGCTGCCGGTGAACTTCAGCGCGTTGGCAGCGCCCGCGATGCGTGCCGCCTCATGGCGATCGGTGGCCAGCTCGAAGGCCTGCACCTTGAACGGCACCGTCACGTTGAGGCCCTTGCCGAGCGCGTCTCGGAACGCGAGCGCGGCTGCCGCAAATCCATCGAGCGGCCCTTCGATGCGCGTGTACTCGATGTCCTCGCCCAGCGCACGTGCGAACGCGGTGTGGATCAGCGGCGACTTGCTGTGGGCGATCGGATTGCCGATGACGGCGTAGCGGTCGGTCATGGGGTTCTCACGGGCGGCAAGGCGGCGGGCGCCGAGTGCCAGCGGCACTGCAAGGCAACTGCGCAATTGTGCCGCTCGCGCGGGCATGCCGCCTTCGGGTCGTGAACGATCGCACGAGCCACGCATGCAATGCGCACGCGTGTAGGAAGTTGCCCGACAACGTCGATGGAAGAACGCGGACTCAAGTCATGGTGCGCGGCCCCTGCATGCGCAGTCGAGTGCTGCCTAAAGTTCATTCCAACGCGATTCATCGCATTGCCCCCGGAGCCTCGAACATGACCGCCGACCAGATCCTCGCCGAAATCCGCGAAGCCAACCTGTCGTACCTGATGCTCGCGCAAAGCCTGATCCGGGCCGACCGCGAGCAGGCGCTGTACCGGCTGGGCGTCAGCGAGGACACCGCGACGATGATCGGTGCGCTGACGCCGGCGCAGATCATGAAGATCGCGCAGACCAACACCCTGCTGTGCCGTTTCCGCATGGACGACGACATCGTCTGGAACCTGCTCACCAGCCACGGCAAGGCCAGCGCCAACGACAGCGTGGGCCGCCTGCACGCCGCGATCCTGATGGCCGGCCGCCACCAGGAAGCCGCGTAAGAGGGGCCCTTCACCATGCCACGTGTCAAGAGCATCCTCACCGAGGCTCGCCAGATCGAGCGCGCAGTCACGCTGATCCAGCTCGGCGCGCGGTTGCAGGTGCTCGAGAGCGAGACCGACCTCAGCTACGAGCGGCTGCTGCGCCTGTACAAGGAGGTCGCCGGCAAGAGCCCGAGCAAGGGCCAGCTGCCGTTCTCGACCGACTGGTTCATGACCTGGCAGCCCAACATCCACGCCAGCCTGTTCCTCAACATCCACGAGTACCTGAACAAGGTGGCCGCGCTCGACGAGATCGACGTCGTGATCAAGGCCTACCAGCTGTACCTCGAGCAGGTGGCCGCGCAGGGGCTCGAGCCGATGCTGTCGGTCACGCGGGCGTGGCGCCTGGTCAAGTTCGTCGACAACGGCATGCTGACGATGACCCGCTGCTCGTCCTGCGGCGGGCATTTCGTCACGCATCCGCACGAGATCGCCAAGCACTACGTGTGCGGTCTGTGCAGCCCGCCGGCACGCGCCGGCAAGGGAAAGGCCGCGGGCACGCTGCAGATGCTGTCGGCCGCGCCGACTCAAGTCCACGCGCATTGAGCCGCGCGCGACGCGCGCGCGAGAACTTCATCACGAGTGGCCGTGGCGCCGTGAGTGCGCCTGTCGGCACGCGCTCTTTGCACGACAGGGGGCGGAGCGCTGCGCCGAAAATCGTTGGCATCGGGTGCTGGCATTCCCATGTGCAGACAAACGGGGTCTGCGACCGTCAGCAAGACCGGCCCCGAATGGATCTCCAACGAGTCTGGCCATGACAACATCGAGGTCGCTCTCTCGCAGGCACCCCTCGAGATCGAGGCGCTGCTGCCCGCGCAATGTGATGAGTCTGGCGGTGTCGAGCGCCTTTGCGGTCGCCGCACAGGCAGCCACCGACCTGACAGCGCTGAGCCTCGAGCAGTTGCTCGAAGTCTCCGTCGTCGGCACCTCGAAGTACGAGCAGAAGCGGAGCGAGGTTGCTGCGGCGGTGAGCGTGATCACCCGTGGCGAAATCCAGACCTTCGGCTGGCGCACGCTCGGTGCGGCGCTGGCGAGCCTGCCCGGCATTCACACCACGTACGACCGTCAGTACGGCTACGTCGGCGCGCGTGGCTTCGGGC
Source organism: Aquincola sp. (assembly GCA_029884035.1). Classification (GTDB taxonomy): domain Bacteria; phylum Pseudomonadota; class Gammaproteobacteria; order Burkholderiales; family Burkholderiaceae_C; genus CADEEN01. Next base: position 13,118 of record JAOUIM010000053.1, read on the forward strand.
TGCCTGGCGACTTCAATACCCGCATACTGATCACCGTCAATGGCAACCGCCTCAACGATGCGACGTACGACGGCGGGCCGAGCGGAGGCGCTTTCCCGCTGGACATGGACCTGATCGAGCGCATCGAGTTCATCCCAGGCCCCGGG
>JAOUIM010000054.1 GCA_029884035.1 Aquincola sp.
AGCAGCAAATCGACCTCGGCGTAGGAACGAAGGTAGCTGGTGCGGTCGGTCGGCGGTGCCAGCAGCAGCCGGGCCGCTTCGATTCCCGCGGCCTCGAACCGCGCGCGTAGCCCGGCTTCGCCGGCGCGGTCGGTCTGCCTGTTCTGCACGCGCAGCCGCGCGCCGGGCACTGCGTCGAGCACCCGCTTCCACGCGGCGAGCACCGGATCGCAAACCTTGGCCAAGTTCTGGTAGCAGCCGAAGGTTACCTCGCCGCCGCGCAACGCCGCGAGCGGCCCGATTGGAAACGACTCCGCACCGCCCGGGGGGCAAAAACAAAGCCGCGTTTCAGGCAGCCGCCAGACTGTCTCGACGTAGTCGCCCTCCTCGCCGTCGCGTATGGAAAGCGGGTCGGCGATCACGTAGTCGATAGCCTCAACACCAGTGCTGGCCCAGTAGCCCAGCCAGCTCGCCTGCACTGGGGCGGGCCGCCATGCGAATATGGGCAACCGGTCGTAGCCCGAGTGGCCCGCCAAGTCCAGCAGGACGTGGATCCGCTCGTCACGAATTCGCGTGGCCGCAGCCTCGTCACCGGAGCTGGCCAGTGGCACCCAGCCCGCGCAATGCGCCATGAGCCTGCGGCTGACCTCGTCCTCGTGGGCGGCGGTGGGAAACGCCACTAGGTCGACGCCAGCGGCCCGCAGGTGTGGCATTACGCTTTCGACGAAGAAGCCCACCGGGTGCGTGCGCAGGTCGCCAGAGACCAGCCCGACGCGCAGGCGCGGTGGCGTGTTGTCCTGCTGGGCCGGCCAGTCTGCGAACGGACGCGCCATCTTTGCGACCAACGCGCCGTACTGCCGCGCCGCGTCGCGGTAGGCCCGTGGCGCATCAAGGTACGTCAGCACGAAGAGCCGGTCCGATTGCACGGCGGGCACTGACGGGTCAAGCGACACCGCGCGGTCGAGCAGTTCCAACGCCTCGCCGACCGCGCCCCGCTGCAGCGCCAGGACGCCCAGGTTTCCCAGGGGCCGAGCGTTGGTCGGTTCGAGTTCGCAGGCGCGCCTGAAGCACTCTGCGGCCTCCGCAGGGCGATCGAGCTTGCCGTTCGCGGTGCCCAGATTGATCCAGCCTGGCGCGGACTCTGGCGCGATCTTGGTGAGCTGCGCTGCCGCCGCCAGCGCAGCCTCGTAGCGGCCGCGGGTGATTTCTGCGTGGCTCAGGTTCACCAGCGCCGGCGTGTGGCGCGCGTCGCGTTCTAGGGCCATCGCGTAGGCCGCGCAAGCCGCATCGACCTTGCCAACGCCGAGCAGCCCGTCGCCCAGCCGCGTGCACAGCTCGGCCGTCCCCGGGCGATGGGCCAGGCCCTGCTCGAAAGCCCGCGTGGCCGCCGTGACGTCTCCCGACTCGAGCAAGAGGTGGCCCATGGGCACGCGCGCCTCGACCATCTGTGGCAACAACTCCAGTGCTGCTCGGTAGGCGGCGATCGCGCCGACCACGTCGCCGCTGACTCGGTTCAGGTTCCCGCGTAAGAACAGGAGCTCAGGCTCGCGCGGCTGCTGTGCAAGCCCGGCGTCGACCACCTCGGCCGCGCGGCCCACCTTGTTGAGGGTCACCAGCGCCCTTACCAACGGCGCGCGCGCCGGCATGAATCCGGGTTGGATGCGGATCGCAGCCTCGAACCGCTCGACTGCCTCGGTCGGGTCGCCCCGGGCTTGGGCGATCGTGCCAAGCATGAATAGCGCGTCGACATGCTCCGGCCGGCGGCAGACCACGCCCACGAGAATCTCAGCGGCCGCATCCATCTGGCCAAGTTCCATGCGCGCGAAACCCAGGTTCACGGCCGCGTCGAGATGCTGCGGATCGGCCACGAGCGCGTCGGCATAGCACCGCGCGGCGTCACCCGGCCTCCCTGCGTCGAGCATGCGATTGCCCTCGGCGACAAGCGTGGCGGCGTCCGGCGGTAAGGCCTGCGTCGGCGCCGGCGCGGGGGGCCGTGCGGAGCTGTTGCCGCCGCGGAGTTTGTTGAGCCAGTTCACCGGAACTGCAACATCAGCAGGTCGGTCAGTTGGTCGACTGTCCGGGCCGGGTAGCCGGCGTCGCGCAGCGCCCACTTGAATGCGTTTCCGACCTTGGCTTTCTGGAACATGTTGAGGCGGTGGTCCGTGCGGAACGCAGTCACCGTGCGGTCCAGCTGGGCGATCGCGGATCGCGCCTTACTCTCGAACTTGCGCTCGCTCAGCTCGGCGTTCAGGGGCACCCGGGCCATAAAGGATTTCGCCAGCTCGGTGCCGAAGGCTTCCGCGGCCTTTGCGTCGAACCATTCGAAGACCATCGATTGCATCCCTTTGTCGATACCTGACGAGATGATCGCATGCCGAACGTAGACTGCCGCAGCCTGGAAGGAACCTGACCATGAAGACTGCCGCACGGCTCGACCACATCGAGCCGTTCTACGTGATGGAGTGCGCCAAGGCCGCGCGCGAGATCGCACAGGGACCGTTGTGCGACGCGGCGCGCGGCGGGCGGCCGATGATCTACCTGAACATCGGCGAGCCCGACTTCACGGCCGCGCCGCTGGTTGTCGAGGCCGCGGCGCGGTGCATGGCCGCGGGCCGCACGCAGTACACCCAGGCCACCGGGCTGCCCGAACTGCGCGATGCGATTTCGCGGTGGTACCGACAGCGGTTCGGCCTGGCGATCGACCCTGCGCGGATTGTCGTCACGGCGGGCGCGTCGGCCGCGCTGCAGTTGGTCACCCTCGCGCTCGTTGACGCAGGCGACGAGCTGCTGCTGCCCGATCCGAGCTACCCCTGCAACCGCCATTTCGTGGCGGCCGCGGGCGGCCGCGCGGTGCTGCTGCCCGCCGGGGCCGAGCATCGCTTCCAGCTCGACGCGGCGGCGGTCGACGCGGCCTGGGGTTCGCGCACGCGGGGCGTGCTGCTCGCTTCGCCATCCAACCCGACCGGGACCTCGATCGAGCGTGGCGAAATGCGTCGGATCGTCGAGACCGTGCGGGCGCGCGGCGGCTTCACGCTGGTCGACGAGATCTACCTCGGCCTGTCGTACAACGAGGCTTTCGGCCACAGCGCGCTCGAGCACGGGGACGACGTCATCGCGATCAACAGCTTCTCGAAGTACTTCGGCATGACCGGGTGGCGGCTGGGATGGCTCGTGCTGCCGAGCGCGCTCGTGAGCGCGGTCGAGAAGCTGGCGCAGAACCTGTACATCTGTGCCTCTTCGCTGGCGCAGCACGCTGCGCTCGCCTGCTTCGAGCCCGCTTCGATCGCCGAGTACGAGCGCCGCCGGGCCGCGTTCCGGGCCCGCCGCGACTTCATCGTGCCGGCGCTCGACGCGCTGGGGCTGGCTGTGCCGGTGCCGCCCGACGGCGCCTTCTATGCCTACGCGGATGTGAGCGCCCATGCCGCGAACAGCTGGGACTTCTGCTTCGACCTGATGCGCCGGGCCCAAGTGGCGCTGACACCCGGGCGCGACTTCGGTCCGCATGCGGGGGAGCGCTTCCTGAGGCTGTCGTTCGCCAGCGCGATGCCACAGCTCGAGGACGCCGTAGACCGCCTTCGGCGCCTCCTGTAGCGTATCCGCCCAACCCGTATGTGCCGTGCGCGTGCGAATGGCCCAGTCATGCCGGCCCGATGGTGACAAAGCGTTAAGGACGCGACCGTTGACACGCTTTGCGCGTAGTCCCCTGGAGCCGGCTGCACGATTGGCCGATAAGCTCGCGATTCGATGACCAAAGGAACGCCCGACTCCCGGCCCGGTCCGGGGCCCGACGCCGCGCTCGACGCGGGCGACGACGACGCCTTCGCGGCCACCGTGGTCGAGGAGATGCTCGAGGGCGACGACGGCGAAGGCGTGCCCGGCAGCGTGCCGCCGGACGAGCGGCAACTGCAGTCGATGCCCACGATCGGCCATGTCGGCCGCTACGCGCTCAAGCACCAGCTCGGCGCTGGCGGGCTGGGCGCGGTGTACGCCGCCCTCGATCCGCTGTTGTCGCGGCCGATCGCGGTCAAGATGCTGCGGGTCGCCGAGCTGGCGCCGGCGCAGCGTGAATCGCTCGAGTCGCAGCTGCTGGCGGAGGCGCGCGCAGCAGCCGGACTGAACCACCCGAACATCGTCACCGTGTACGACGCGGGCCTCGCCGACGAGGGCGTGTACATCGCGATGGAGCGCCTGAAGGGGCGCGACCTGCGGCAACTGCTGGCCGACGGCTGGCGGCCCGACGCGGTGCAGGCTGCGCGCATCGCCAAGCGACTGGCTGATGCACTTGCCTACGCGCACGACAAAGGCGTCGTGCATTGCGACATCAAGCCAGCCAACATCTTCATGACCGGCCGCACCCAGCCCAAGGTGCTGGACTTCGGCATCGCGCGTGTGGCGCAGCAGCGCGCGAACCGTCCCGAGATTGCTGCGAATGTCGACATCGATCCCGAACCGTCGGACACCTCGGTGCCGCCGCCCGAGCTGGGATCGCCGTACTACGTTTCGCCCGAGCACCTGCGCGGCGAACTGCTCGATGCGCGCGCGGACGTCTACGGCGTGGGCGTCGTGCTGTACGAACTGCTCACCGGCCGGCGCGCCTTTGGAGGCGCCACGCTCGAGGCCATCCGCCACGCGGTGCTCGAGGGCCCGGTGGCGCCCGCGCACACGGTCAACGCGAAGGCCGATGCAGCGCTGTCGGGGATCGTCGCGCGCGCGATGGCGCGCAAGCCTGGCGACCGCTACCGCTCGGCGAGACAGCTGTCGCGCGCGCTGCGCACCTGGATTAGCGACGAGACCAATGGTGTCGGCCACAAGACGACGGTGCGTGCACGAGCGGGATGGATCTGGGCGATCGGTGGCACGATGGCGGTTGGCGTGGTGGCGGCCGTCTGGCTGCTGGCGCCGCGAGACACCGTCGCGGCGCACGAGACCGCGATGGCTGCTCCCACCGTCGCGCCTGCGTCCGCGGGCACGCCCGCCGCGCCGGCGAACCGGACCCAGGCCGCGCCGGCGGCGGTGCCTGAGGCCGCGGCGCTCGTCGCAGCCGCCGCGCCCCCCATTGCCGCGCCGCCGCCCGCGCCAGTCCGCGCGCGACCGGCGGCCACGCGCAGCAAGGACAGCAGCCGCGCGACGGCGCGCGAGGCCGTCGCGCCGCCGCTGCCGCCGGCGGCTCCCGCGACGCCCGTGCAGGGCGTGCTGCAGCTCGCGGTGAGTCCTTGGGGCCATGTCGAGGTGGACGGCAAGCCGATGGGCACCACGCCACCGCTGTCGCGCCTGACGTTGGCCGTGGGCGCGCACCAGATCGTGATCCGCAATGACGACGCCGTACATAGCGCCAGCGTCACGGTCAGCGAGGACAAGCCGGTCACGCTGCGGCACCGGTTCGGATCGTGATTCCGCGACGCCGGATCGGCGCTTGGCCTCGAACGCTCGCCGCCTTGGCCGTGGTGCTGCTGGCATCGGCGTGTGCCACCGAGCAGGGGTTGAGCGACGTGATGCAGCGCCCGGCCGAGCGCGCGTTGCTGGCCGGCCTGCGAGCCTACGAGGACGGGCAGTACACCGATGCCGAGCGCGAACTCAAGCGCGCGCTCGTCACGGGGCTGGTGAGCGCGAAGGACCAGTCCGCCGCGTACAAGCACCTGGCCTTCGTGTACTGCACCAGCAATCGTGTTGCCGAGTGCGACCAGGCATTCCGCCAGGCGATCGCCGCCGACCCCGAATTCGCACTGACGCGTGCCGAGGCGGGCCACCCGATGTGGGGCCCGGTGTACCGGCGCGTGACGGCCGGCCGCTGATCGCCCACGCCGACGCCGCACAGCGCCGTAGGCGACGGCGGCGATAATGCCGCGCAGGATGACTCCACCGTTCTCGCACCCGGTGCGCGTGTACTGGGAAGACACCGACGCGGGTGGCGTGGTCTTCTACGCCAACTACCTGAAGTTCTTCGAGCGTGCTCGCACCGAGTGGCTGCGTGCGGCCGGTTTCGGCCAGCGCGACCTGCAGGATCGATTCGGCGTGCTTTTCGTGGTCGCCGACACGACCGTGCGTTACCTCGCGCCGGCGCGCCTCGACGACGAGCTGACCGTCACCGTGCGGGCCGATGCGACGCGCGGTGCGACGCTCGTGCTCGAGCAGCAGGCCCTTCATGGCGGCAACGTGCTTGCCGAGAGTCGAATAAGCATCGCCTGCGTCGAGGCGGGAACCTTAAAGCCCCGGCGCATTCCCACACCGATCCTGGAAGCACTGAACGGATGACCCAAGACCTCTCGATCTTCTCGCTGGTGCTTCACGCCAGCTTCGTCGTGCAGCTGGTGATGGCCGGCCTGATGATCACCTCGCTGATCAGCTGGACCGTCATCTTCGGCAAGCTGATCGGCCTGAAGCAGGTGCGTGTGCGCAACGACGACTTCGAGCGCGACTTCTGGTCCGGGCGCCAGCTGGGCGACCTGTACCAGGCCGCAAGCGGCAAGCCCTCGACCCACAAGAGCGCGCCGCTGGAACGCATCTTCGCCTCGGGCATGCGCGAGTTCCTGAAGCTTCGCGAGAAGAAGCTCGACGCCGCGGCCCAGCTCGATGGCGCGCGCCGGGCAATGCGTGCAAGCTTCCAGCGCGAGCTCGACGTGATCGAAAGCCACCTCAGCTTCCTCGGCTCGGTTGGCTCCGTAAGTCCCTACGTCGGCCTGTTCGGCACAGTGTGGGGGATCATGCATGCCTTCGTCGGGCTGTCGAACCTGCAGCAGGTGACGCTGGCCACAGTGGCGCCGGGCATCGCCGAGGCGCTGGTGGCCACCGCGATCGGCCTGTTCGCAGCGATCCCCGCGGTGATTGCCTACAACCGCTTCGCGCGCGACATCGACCGCATCGCGATCCAGTTGGAGACCTTCATCGAGGAGTTCTCCAACATCCTGCAGCGCAATGTCGCGAGTCACTAGATGGCACAGTTGATGGCCCATGGCGGCGCTGGCAGGCGTCGACGCACGATGAACGAGATCAACATGGTCCCGTTCATCGACGTGATGCTGGTGCTGCTGATCATCTTCATGGTCAGTGCACCACTGATCGTCACCGGCGTGGTCGACCTGCCGAGCGTGGGGCAGTCCAAGGCGCGGCCGCAGACCGTGATCGAGCTGGTGGTCGGCCTCGACGAGCGGGTCAAGCTCAAGGTCGATGGGCAGACCGATCCGGTGCCGGTGACGCTGGCCCAACTCGCGACGCGCGTCAGGCAGGCGCAGCGCGGTGACGCGGCCACGCCGGTCGTGATCTCCGCCGAGCGCAAGGTCGCCTACGAGGCTGTCGTGCGCGTGATGGACACCTTGCAGAAGGCCGGCGTGCAGCGTGTCGGCCTCTCGGTGAAACAGGGCACGTGACATCGCGATGAGCTCGCGCGCTGCCACGCTCGACGCTCTGCGTCCCCGCCGGCCCGGCGGCATGGGCCGCGGCGCGATGCTGGCGCTGGTCGTACACGTGGGTCTGGTTATCGCGCTGGCCTTCGGCGTGAGCTGGCGCTCGCACGAGCCGGCCGGCGTGACGGCGGAGCTGTGGGCTGCCGTCCCTGAGATTGCGGCACCCGCGCCGGTGACGCCCCCGGCACCCGAGCCCCGGCCCGCGCCGAAAGTCGAGCCCGCGCCGCCGCCGCCCCAGCCCGACGCCGCGCGCGAGGCCGAGATCGCCATCGAGAAGGCCAAGATCGAGAAGCAGAAGCGCGAGGAGAAGGAGGCGCGTGAGAAGGCCGAAGCGCTCGAGAAGCAGCGTCTGCAGGAAGAGGCCGCGGCCAAGGCCAGGGAAGAGAAGGCCAAGGCGGAGCGGGCGAAAGCGGAGAAGGCGAAGGCCGAGAAAGCCGAGGCCGAGCGAATAGCGAAACTGCGTGACGAGAATCTCAAGCGCATCCAGGGCCAGGCCGGCGCGACCGGTGCGCCGCAGTCCACGGGAACCGCGCTGCGCGATGCGGGCCCGTCGGCGAACTATGCGGGCCGCATCGTCGCGCGCGTGCGGCCGAACATCGTCCTGACCGAGTCGGTGCCGCCCACCCTGCGCGCCGAGGTCGAGGTGAGGGCGGCGCCCGACGGCACGATCATCGGCCGCCGGCTTGTGAAGTCGAGCGGCAACAAGGACTGGGACGACGCCGTGCTGCGTGCGATCGACCGCACCGAGGTGCTGCCTCGGGACACCGACGGCCGCGTGCCCTCGCCGATGGTGCTGGGCTTCACGCCAAGCTGATCAAGCCTTCTTGTCGCGCGGCAGGCGACCGAGCAGGTAGAACTCGTCGTTCGGCCGCAGCGAGATCAGGTTGGCCATCCGGTTGGACAGGCCGAACAGTGCGGTGATCGCGCCGATGTCCCAGATGTCCTCGTCGGTGAAACCGTGCGGGCGCAGGGCTTCGAAGTCGGCCTCGACGAGGTTCGCGCTGTCGCCGCTCACCTTGAGTGCAAAGGCGAGCATCGCGCGCTGGCGCGGCGTGATGTCGGCCTTGAGATAGTTCGTCGCGACCTGGTCGGCCAGCTGGGGCTGCCGGGCATACACACGCAGGATCGCGCCGTGCGCGACCACGCAGTACAGGCAGTTGTTCGCGCCCGAGGTGGCGACGATGATCATCTCGCGCTCGGCCTTGGTGAGCGAGCCGGTCTCCTTGAGCAGCAGCGCGTCGTGCCAGGCGAAGAAGGCGCGCGCCTCCTCGGGCCGGTGCGAGAACGCCAGGAACACGTTGGGCACGAAACCGGCCTTGGCCTGCACTTCGAGGATGCGCGCGCGCAGATCCTCGGGCAGGTCGGCGATCTCGGGCACGGGCCAGCGGGAAATGGGTGAATTCACAGCGGCTTCTCCTTGCGAGTGATCATGCCAAGCGACCGCCCCGGAACGGGCTCCGCGAGGCTGTTGGCGGCGAGCCCTCGACGCGGAGCTGCGAAGCCGCTTCGGGGGTCGGCCATGTCTAGCTCCTGAACTGCAACGCGTGCAGCCGCGCGTACATGCCGCCTGCGGCGAGCAGTTCGGCATGCGTGCCCTGTTCGACGACGCGGCCGTGGTCCATCGCGACCACGAGATCGGCATGTTCGATGGTCGACAAGCGGTGCGCGATCACGAGCGTGGTGCGCCCCATCATCAGGCGCTCGAGCGCTTCCTGCACCGCCCGCTCGCTCGCGCTGTCCAACGCCGAGGTCGCCTCGTCGAGGATCAGGACCGGTGCGTCCTTGTAGATCGCGCGGGCAATCGCCAGGCGTTGGCGCTGGCCGCCCGAGAGCTCGCTGCCGTTGTGGCCGATCACGCTGTCCAGGCCGAGCGGCAGCGCGAGCACGAACTCCAGCAGGTGAGCGCCCTGCAGGGCAGCGCGCACGCGATCGGCGTCGATCGCTGCTCCGAGCGCGACGTTTGCCGCCACGCTGTCGTTGAACAGCACGACGTCCTGGCTCACGAGCGCGAACTGACGTCGCAGCGCATCGAGCCGCCACTCGGGCAGCGGCACGCCGTCGAGCAGGACGGCACCGGACGTCGGTTCGAAGAATCGCGGCAGCAGGTTGACGAGCGAGGACTTGCCGGCACCCGACGGACCGACCAGGGCCACGGTCTTGCCGGCCTGGATCGACAGCGTGACCCCATCCAGGGCGGGCGCGGAGTCTTCGCCGCGATAGGCCAGGCTCACGCCTCTGAGCTCGATCGCACCCCGGCCGCGGCCCTCCGGTGCGTAGGTGCCGCCGCGTTCCTCGGGCGTGTTCTCGATCAGTTCGATGCCGCGTTCGAGCGCGCGAATGCCTCGCAGCACCGGCGCCGCCGCATCGGCCAGGTGCTTGAGCGGCGCCACCAGCATCAGCATCGCGGTGACGAAGGCGACGAAGCCGCCGACCGTGGTCTGGTCGCCGCGCTGCCACAGTGCCATCACGACGACTGCCGAAACGCCGATGGCGGCGATCGTCTGCGTGATCGGCGAACTGATCGCGCCCGCCGCGGCGGTCTTGATCATCAGGCGCCGCAGGCGCTGGCTGTGCGCCGTGAATCGCGCGCGCTGCGAGCCGGCCGCGCCGTGCACGCGCACGATGCGCCAGGCCATCGTGTTCTCCTCCACCACGTAGGCCAACTCGTCGGTGGCGGTCTGCCAGGCGCGGGTGAGCTTGTCGAGGCGACGCGACACCGCACGCATCACGAAGGCCACCAGGGGCGCGAGCAGCACGATGAACAGCGTCAGCTTCCAGTTCAGCCACAGCAGATAGCCGAGCAGGAAGATGCTGGTCAGGCTGTCGCGCACCACCATCGTCAGGGCACCCGAGAGCTGCTGGGCGCCTGCCTGAACCTCGTAGACGAGCGTGTTGGTCAGGCTGCTCGCGCTGCGCTGCGAGAACAACGACGGCGACGCGTCGAGCAGGCGTGTGAACATGCCATCGCGCAGGACCAGTACGCCGCGGTTGGCCGACCACGCCAGCGCGTACTGCGCAGCAAACTGTGCCACGCCCCGCACGACATACAGGCCGATGATGATCACCGGCACGATCCACAGCGGAAAACTGCGGGTGGCGGCGAAACCATCGTCGAGCAGGCGCTTGAGCAGGGCGGGCAGAACCGGCTCGGTCGACGCGGCCACGGCGGTGGCCGCGAGCGCGACCACGAAGCCGCCACGGCTTTCGCGAAAGTAGGGCGCGATGCGCGCCAGGCGTTGCAGCAGCGGAGCGGACATGAGGGCATGCAGCCATGCGGTGCAAAGCGCGCCGTCACAGCCAGAAGCATTATCGGGGCCGTGTCGGCGTGCGGCAGACCTCGCGTGATGCCTACAATGCCGGCGCCCTGGCCCCGCAACACATATCCCCTTGACACCCCCGACCGCCCCTTTGAACCGCCGCGCCTTCGGTGCGGCCCTGGTCGCCGGTGCGGCAAGCCTGCCCGCATGGGCGCAGTTCCGCGTCGAGATCAGCGGCGTCGGCGCGACGCAGATCCCGGTGGCGGTGGCGCGTTTTCGTGGTGACGACGTGGCAGCGCCGTCGCTCGGTGTGGCCAGCGCGATCGTGCGTGCCGACCTCGAGCGCAGCGGCCTGTTCCGGCTGCTCGACGCGCCGAACGTGATCGACGAGACCGCGATGCCCTCGATGTCGGAGTGGCGCGCCAGGGGTGCCGACGGACTGGTTGGCGGCTCGGTCTCTCGCCTTGCGGACGGGCGTCTGGACGTGCGCTACAAGCTGTGGGACGTCGTCAAGGGGCAGGACCTCGGTGGCCAGTCGCTCGCGGTGCCGCTGGCCGACATGCGGCTGGCCGCGCACCGCGTGGCCGACGCCTTCTACGAGCGTTTCACCGGCGACAAGGGCGTGTTCTCGACGCGCATCGCCTACGTCACGCGGGCCGCAGGCCGCTACACGCTGCGGATCGCCGATGCCGACGGCGAGGCCGGCCAGGTGGCGCTCACGAGCCCCGATCCGATCATCTCGCCGGCCTGGTCGCCCGACGGGCGCGAGCTGGCCTACGTGTCGTTCGAATCGCAGAAGGCCGTCATCTGGGTGCAGGATGTGGCCACCGGCCAGCGCCGGCAGATCGCCAACTTCCGCGGCAGCAACAGCGCGCCGGCCTGGTCGCCCGACGGCAGGCAACTCGTGGTGACGCTGTCGCGCGACGGGGGCTCGCAGCTCTACGCGATCGGGCGCGAGGGCGGCACGCCGCGCCGGCTCACGCAGTCGCCTGCGATCGATACCGAGGCCACATTCGCGCCCGATGGCCGCAGCATTGTCTTCGTCAGCGACCGCGGCGGTGGGCCGCAGATCTACCGAATGGGCGCGACCGGCGGCGACGCCCAGCGCATCACCTTCAACGGCAGCTACAACATCAGTCCGGCGCTTTCTCCCGATGGCAAGTCGATGGCGTTCATCGCTCGCTTGGGTGGCGGCACGTTCCGCCTTCACCTGATGGACCTGGCCAGCGGAACTGTCACGGCCCTGACCGACACCAACGACGACGAAAGTCCGAGCTTCGCGCCAAACGGCAAGCTGATCATCTACGCATCGCGCGCAGACAGCCGCGACGTCCTGATGACCACCACGCTCGACGGCCGTATCAAGGCGCGCTTGCTGGCCACCGGCGCCGACGTTCGCGAGCCGGTGTGGGGCCCGTTCAACCGATAGGAGCGACAACGATGTTGATGACGAAGACGAACAGCCGAACCGCCCTGATTGCCTTGGCTGCCCTGGCCGTGCTGGCCGCGGGTTGCAGCACTCCGGTGCCGCTGGAGGAAAAGAAGGACGTTCCGGTCGAGACGCGCACCGGCACGCCGGCCGGTGGCGCCGCCGCAGGGGGCGCTCAGGGCACGCCGCAATCGCAGGTCACGACCGTGAACCTGGACAAGTCGGCCACCGCGACAGTGGCGCGCATCGTCTATTTCGACTACGACAGCTTCGCGATCAAGGACGAATACCGCGGAGTCATCGAGGCCAACGCCAAGGCGCTGGTGGCCGCGCGAAACAAGCGCGTCTCGATCGAGGGGCACACGGACGAAAGGGGCGGGCGCGAGTACAACCTGGCGCTGGGCCAGAAGCGTGCGGAGAGCGTGGCCAAGGCGCTTGCGCTGCTCGGCGTGAACGACGGCCAGATGGAGTCCGTGAGCTTCGGCAAGGAGCGCCCGGCGGTTCAGGGCAGCGACGAGGCCGCGTGGGCCAAGAACCGGCGTGCAGAAATCAAGGACAAGTGACATGACGACCGCAACCCGCTGGGCCGTCCTGGCCTTCGCGACGGCCGCGGCCACCTCGGCTTCCGCGCAGCTCTTCCCGGACAACGAGGCGCGCAAGGCCATCGTCGAGTTGCGCGCGGCCGATGAACAACAGCAGAAGACGATCGCCGAGCTGGCAGCGACGCACAAGGAACTGAACGACCAGGTCCAGCAGTTGAAGCGCAGTCTGCTCGACTTGAACAATCAGCTCGAGCAGTTGCGGGCTGAACTGGCGCGACAGCGTGGCGCGAACGAGCAGCTCGCGCGCGACGTGAGCGAGGTTCAGCGGCGCCAGAAGGACATCGCGCAGGGTGTGGATGAGCGCGTGCGCAAGCTCGAGCCCCAGCGCGTCAAGGTCGATGGCAAGGAGTTCCTTGCCGAGCCGGAGGAGAAGCGCCAGTACGAAGAGGCCTTCGCCTCGATCCGTGCCAGCGACTTCGTCGGATCGGTCACGGCGCTGTCGGGCTTCCTGCGCCGTTGGCCGGAAAGCGGCTATGCCGACTCGGCGCGCTTCTGGCTCGGCAATGCGTACTATGGCAAGCGCGATCTGAAGGAGTCCATTGCCGCGTTCCGTGCGTTCATTGCCGCGGCGCCGCCGGACAAT
>JAOUIM010000424.1 GCA_029884035.1 Aquincola sp.
GGGAAGTGCGTGTGCACCACGCCCTTCGGGTTGCCGGTCGTGCCGCTGGTGAAGAACAGCGCCGCGACATCGTTCGGCTGGCAGCGCGCGACCTCCTCGTCGAACAGCGCGGCGTTGGCCGCGTCGTGTGCCTGGCCTGCGGCGACGAGCGCGTCGAGCGAGTCGAGCCCGTTCTCGCTGTAGTTGCGCAGGCCGCGCGGATCGTCGTACCAGATGCGCTCGAGTGTGGGGCATTGCGCGCGCAACTCGAGCATCTTGTCGACCTGCTCCTGGTCCTCGACGATGGCGAAACGCACTTCGGCGTTGTTGATCGGGAAGGCGTATTCGCCCGCGACCGCGTCCTGGTATAGCGGCACCGGCACCGCGCCGAGCGATTGCGCCGCGAGCATCGTCGCGTACAGGCGCGGACGGTTCTCGCCGATGACCACCACATGGTCGTCGCGCCGCATGCCGGCATGCGCAAAGCCGCACGCCATGCGGCGCACCAGCAGCGCCAAGTCGGCCCAGTTCAGGGTCTGCCAGATGCCGTACTCCTTCTCGCGCAGCGCTGGCGCGTCCGGGCGCGCTTTCGCGTGCTCGAGCAACAGGCGCGGGAATGTCGTCTGCACCGGTGGTCTCCTGACTGGCCCCGAGGGCTCTTGCTTGGACGGGGATGCTAGGAGGAAGTTTGACGCCATGTTGTCGTTCTGACGACAATCATGGGGTCCGCCCGAGGGGGAATTTCCCTCAGCCTGAACGTCAGGGCCATGTCATCTTGATGTCTCGCGCCACCACCACCACTGCGACCTCGCTGCGCCACCGCGTCCGCGCGCCGCAGGCCGACGAGCTGGAACGCGTGCCCTGGTGGCGCCTGCTCGACGATGTCGAGCGATCGCGCGTGGCCGCCGAAATGCAGGTCGCGCAGGCCGAGACGGGCGAGTTGCTGTGCCGCATCGGGCGGCCCGCGACGCTGTGGTTCGGCGTGCTCGAGGGCTTGCTCAAGATGAGCAACGACAGCGCGGTGGGCGCGCCGATCACCTTCACCGGCGTACCCTCCGGCGCCTGGTTCGGCGAAGGCACGTTGCTCAAGCGCGAGAACTACCGCTACAACATCGAGGCCCTTCGCAAGAGTCTGGTCGCGGGGCTGCCGATCGCCACCTTCGAATGGCTGATCGAGCGCAGCATCCCGTTCAACCGCTACTTGATGAACCAGCTCAACGAGCGGCTGTCGCAGTTCATCGCTGCGCGCGAGATCGACCGCCTGACCGATCCGGACATCAAGGTCGCGCGTGGCCTGGGCGCCTTGTTCCACCCGGTGCTGTATCCCGGGGTGGGCGAGGTGCTGCGCATCACGCAGCAGGAACTGGGCTATCTCGTCGGACTGTCACGTCAACGCGTCAACGAGGCACTGACGCGGCTGCAGGCGCGCGGCTGGATCCGTATCGAATACGGGGGCGTGCGCGTGCTGGATCTTCCGGGCTTGCAGCGCGCACAGCCCCACGACCTTCACGCACCGGCGGCGGGGACGGGCACCTGACGCCTGCCGCCGGTCAGCCACCTCAGAGCAGCCAGTCCCAGTCTTCGCTCTCAGAAGACTCGAAACTACCGTCGTCGTCGGTGTCGAGTTCGACCTGCGCCTGCGCTGACGATTGTGGCGAGATCAGCATCGTCCCGCGCTCGCCGGAAATCCTCAGCCGGCCTTCGTGCGGGTACGCATCGATGGCGAGTTTGCCGATCGCGACGTCGGTGGCCACAGAGAAAGCGCCCCCTGCCGCAGCGGAACTGACCGTACCGCGGAGCGTGCTCAAAGTGTGGCCCGTCGCGTCGTCATACGTCGCTTCCTCCACAAAGCCCGCCTGCGCCGTCACCGTGTCGTCGAACAGGTGCGTGTGGATGACGGCACGCAGCGGCTCCCTGGCGGTCGACGTGCAACGCGCTGACGTCGGACTGAGTTGGACGCACACCAGGTTCAGACTGCCGTCGAGCGTCATCGCGTGCCGCCCGTTAACTGCAGTCTGGCTCAGTTGCGCCATGTCGAACCTCATGCTGTCCACGCCGGTCAGGGTGATCACGGCCGTACCGTTCATCACCTCGTACGCGTCGTCCTGACACTGATTGAAGACCACGGTGGCCGTTTCGCCAACGACGTTGAAAATGGCGTCGCCGTTGAGGTCATTGAGCGTCACGGTCGCGTAGCCGGATATGTCGCAGGCAACCGTGCCATTGAATACAGCCAGCGGGCGTTCGCGTTCCGTTCCGGTCACCGTGCGCCAGAGCATTCCCACCGGAGACCCGCCGCTGAGCACCGGGATTGAAGTCGAAACGCCCAAGGACATCACACTTGAAGCGGCGGCACGTGCGACGCTGTCGCGGTTGGCCGCCGTCAGATCGATGAGGGCAGGACTCCCACCCCCACCACCCCCACCCCCGCCGCATGCAGCCAGAACGGCAACCATGGTGACTGCGATCGCGTGTCGACTTATCGTGCAGAAACCGCTGACCGTCTTCATGGTCTTTCTCCTTGCCATATGAGCCATTGACATGGTCTGCTGGCCAGGGATGCGCGCACTGAGTTTCCTCAACGGGCCACGGAAAAATCGATGCGCTGCCTCAACGGCAACGCGGCGTCAGAGCAGTCGCGGCAGCGACGGATCGAGGCTCTCCAAAGCGGCGCACACGGCCGGGTGCGATCGCATGAAGTCGAAGTCGGCGAATTCGAAACCCGGCCCGACGGTGGCGCCGACATACGCGAAGTCACCCAGCGGCTCGGCCGCCTGCCACCAGTGCGCAGGCACGACGTGTCGCGGGGGGGCGTCACCGCCAAGGTCGGCGCGCGTGACGGCATCCAGCGCGGGCGCCATCAGCCACAGCCGCAGTGGCCCGCCTTCGAGCAGATGCCACGCCTCGTCGGAGCGTACGCGATGCCAGGCGCTCGCCTCGCCGGCGGCGAGCAGGAAGTCGATGCTGGTGAGTGCGCTGCGGCTGGCGCGGCCGTCGTGCGGCGTCACGCGCTGCGGCGAGCGGAACGCCTCGCGGTACCAGCCACCTTCCGGGTGCGGCGCAAGGCCGAGCGCCGCGACGAGATGACCGGCGCGGCCTGAGGGCACTGCTCGTCGGCTCACGGATTGCTAACTCCCGAGGCCACGTGCCCGGCCGGGACATGGGGAGCGGCGTTGACGATGTGGCCCGTCTGGTCGTCGAAGAAGAAGTCGGGCTCGAACGCGCGCAGGAATTCGCCCTTGGGCAGGCCTCCCAGGAACATCGCCTCATCGACCTCGATGCGCCAATCCATCAGGGTGCGGATCGCGCGCTCG
>JAOUIM010000055.1 GCA_029884035.1 Aquincola sp.
GATGAACTCGATCGTGCGATTGACGATGTCGCCCACCATGTTCAGGTAGAACATGTTGACTGCGCCGACCGCGCCGGTGCCGTCGACGTTGAGCGCGCAGGGCACACCGCCGACCAGCCAGTTCGGGTGCGGGTTCTTGCCGCCGAAGATGGTCTGGATCTTGACGATCTCCTTCTGGAAGTCGAGCGCCTCCAGGTAGTGCGCCACCGCCATCAGGTTGGCCTCGGGCGGCAGCTTGTACGCCGGGCTGCCCCAGTACGCATTGGCGAAGATGCCGAGCTGGCCGCTCTCGACGAACTTCTTGAGCTTGTTCTGCACCTCGCGGAAGTAGCCGAAGCTGCTGTTGGGCCACGGCGAGATGCTCTGCGCCAGTTCGCTCGTCTTCTTCGGATCGGCCTTCAGCGCCGACACCACGTCGACCCAGTCGAGCGCATGCAGGTGGTAGAAGTGCACCAGGTGGTCCTGCGCATACAGCGTGGCGTGCATCAGGTTGCGGATGATGTTCGCGTTCTTCGGGATCTTGATCGCCAGCGCGTCCTCGACCGAACGCACCGAGGCCAGCGCGTGCACGCCGGTGCACACGCCGCAGATGCGTTCGGTGAACGCCCACGCGTCACGCGGGTCGCGACCCTTGAGGATGACCTCGAGCCCGCGCCACATCGTGCCTGTGCTCACGGCATTGCGGATCACGTTGTCCTTGTCGAGGTTGACCTCGATGCGAAGGTGGCCTTCGATGCGGGTGATCGGATCGACGACGACGCGCTTGCCGGAGTTGTCCAGCGTGAACCCTTGGGTCTGAAGCGTTGCCATGGTTCACTTCTCCACGGATGAGACTTGGTCGTTGGCGGTCTTGCTGCGCGCCTGCTTGATCGCGCTGACCGCCGCATGCGCAGCGAGCGCCGCGCCGGCACCGACGAGGGCGGCAACGCCGATCTTGTCGGCCGTGCCCTCGGCGCCGCCGAGACCCGGCACCTGGATCGAGGTCAGGTGGTTGTAGAAGCCGCCCTTGTCCCAGAACGCGTCTTCCGAGCAGCCGATGCAGCCGTGGCCGCTCTGGATCGGGAACGACAGCCCCTCGTTCCAGCGCGTGGCCGAGCAGGCGTTGTAGGTCGTCGGGCCCTTGCAGCCGACCTTGTAGAGGCAGTAGCCCATGCGCGCACCGGCGTCGTCGAAATGCTCGACGAACTGGCCGGCGTCGAAGTGCGGCCGGCGGTAGCACTTGTCGTGCACGCGCTGGCTGTAGAACATCTTCGGCCGCCCCTGGGCATCGAGTTCGGGCAGGCGGTCGAAGGTCAGGATGTAGGTCACCACGCCGGTCATCACTTCGGCGATCGGCGGGCAGCCCGGCACCTTGATGATCGGCTTGTCGGTGATGACCTTGTGCACCGGGGTGGCACGCGTCGGATTCGGCTTGGCCGCCTGCACGCAGCCCCACGACGCGCACGAGCCCCAGGAGATGATCGCCTTGCAGTCCTTGGCCGCGTGGCGCAGCTTCTCGACGAAGGGCTTGCCGCCCGGAATGCAGTAGATGCCGTCGTCGGCCAGCGGCGGGTTGCCCTCGACGGCCAGGATGTAGTTGCCCTTGTACTTCTTGATCGTTTCCTCGAGCGCGGCCTCGGCCTGGTGGCCGGCGGCGGCCATCAGCGTGTCGCTGTAGTCCAGCGAGATCATCGACAGCACGACGTCCTTGGCCAAGGGGTGCGACGAGCGGATGAACGATTCGCTGCAGCAGGTGCACTCCAGCCCGTGCAGCCAGATGACCGGCGTGCGCGGTTTGGTCTGCATCGCCTGCTGGATCTGTTGCGCGCCGGCCTCGCCCAGGCCGAGCGATGCGGCCGTCAGGCTGCAGAACTTGGCGAAGCTGCGACGCGAGATGCCCTGGCGGCGCATCAACTCGTAGTGGGTCTCGAACATTCACTTCTCCTCGAGGGGTATGCGCCGAGCGGCGCGCCGTATCCGTGGGTAATGCGGTTCGATTCGCGTACGCGAGATTGGGCGCTTCGAGTCGTGACGCACCTTGACGGACATCAACGATCGCTCGCTTGCGCGGCGTCACCCTTGCTCGGGGTACGCACCCCGCACCCCAGCGCAGGAAGGAGTGGTTCGTGTCCAGCCACGTGTGGGCCCCCAGCGCACCAGAGCGCGATGTCGAGGCGGCGTTCGCGCAGGTGCTGCAGGCCGAGCAGGCAGCGCGCGCGGCGGTCGATGAGGCGCGCGCGCAGGCGGCGCAGGTCGCGGAGCGCTCACGCGGCGAAGTGCGCGCACGCGCCGAGCGCACGCGATCGCGCATTGCGACGGTGCGCGCCGCTTTCGAGGCAGCGCTCCAGGCCGGTCTGCAGGGACTGGCCGCCGACGCCGATGCGCTGGCCGCTGTAACGCCCCTGGTGACAAACGACCACGATCGCATCGAGCAGGCGGTGCAGCGCGTGGCGCGGCAGTTGACGGGCGGCGAGCCGTGAACACGCTGCGCGCCGACATGGGCAGCTTGGAGTACGCGCACGCGCGCATCTGGGCACGCTGGGGCCTGCAGCCCGACGGAATGGCTTGGCGTCGCATCGAGACCACGCGCGACCTGGCGGCGGTGCTCGAACTGGCGCGTGCGAGCGCGCTCGCACGCTGGCTGCCGGGTGTGTCGGCCGACACCGGACTGCACGGGATCGAGTCGGTGCTGCGGCGCCGCTGGCGCGAATGCGTGCGTGAGGTCGCCCGCTGGATGGCGCTGCAGTGGCAGCCGGCGATCGACTGGTGCGCCCGGTTGGCCGACCTGGCGGCCGTGCAGCACTGGGCGCGCGGCGGCGACCGCGCGCCGTGGTTGGCGACCGACGAACAGCTGGGCGCCCTCGATGCCGCCGCCGGGGATGTGCCCGGGCACCCGAGCGCTGCCGACCCGGCGTGGCGCAATCTGCTGTGCCACGCGCGCGAGGATCCGTCGGGCGTGCTCGGATCGTGGCTGCAAGCCTGGCGCGGCCTGCTGCCGCCCGGCGATGGCCGCGCCGCGATCGAGCGCGAGCTGGTCGCGCTGCTCACGCGTCACGCGCAGGACTTCGGCGCGCCGCAGTCGCGCGACGGCTGGGGCCAGCGGCGCGTGCTGCACGCGCGCCTGGTCGCCTTGCTGCGCCGTCACCCGGTCGAGCCCTTGTCGGCGTTCGCGTTCCTGGCACTGCAGGCGCTCGAGCTCGAGCGCCTGCGCGCCGAGATCATCGGCCGCGCCGCTTTCCCGCAACGGGTCTTGCACGCATGATCCGCCCGCGCGCCGCCCGCTGGTTCGAACTGCTCGTCGCGCGCGACGACACCACGCTTGCGCTGGAGGCGCTTGCGGCCACCGGCGCGGTCGAACTCGAGACGCGCTCGGGGGCCACACTGCCGCCAAGCTTCGACGACTTGCGACCGCTGCTGCAGCGTTTCCGCGAGCTTGGCCTGCGCTATGGTGCCTACTGGCCGCAGGACGACTTGCACCCGTCCGTGGTGCCCGAGCCGCCAACGGCTGCGCTGCAGCGCTGCGTGACGCGGCTCGAAGCCTGGGCGATCGAGGCCGAGCCCCTGATCCGCACCTTGCAGGACGGCGACGCCGAACTCGCCGACCTGGCCCGCTGGCAGTGCGTCTTCGAGCACCTCGACGACGGGCTGATCGACCTCGCACAGGCCGCCCAGGCCGGCCCGCCGCTGCTGGTGCGTCTGGCCGTCGCGCCGGCAGCGGCAATGACCACCCCGCCGCATTCGACCTTGGCTGCGGCGTCCGACGCAGCGATCGTGCGCCACTTCGTGGCCGACGGCTGGCACCACGCGCTCGCCGTCGGCAGCGCGGCCCAGCTCCAGGCGCTCGAGCAGCTCACCGCGGCGGCCAAGGGTCGGTGGGTCGCGCCACCGGCGTGGCTGCAGCGCGACCGCGAACAAAATCGCGCCGTTGCCACGGCTCGCGTCGAGGCTCTGAGCGCGAACGCGCAGCGGTTGCGCAGCCGGCTCGCCGCACTGGCCGACGCACACGGGCTGCGGGGGGCGCTGGCCGATGCCCGCCGCCTGCAGTGGGTGATCGACAACGTGCACGGGCTCGAGGTGGGCGAGCTGTTCTGCTGGGTCACCGGCTGGACGAGCACGCTCGCCAACGGGCAAGGCGGAGCGCTGGAAGCGGCGATCGAGCGAAGTGGTGCGCGCGCGCTGCTGCGATTCCCACGTGCACCGCGCGGCGCCCATGCGCCGATGCTGCTCGCGAATCCCGCATGGGCACGGCCGTTCGAGGTGTTCGCGCGCTCGCTGGGCATGCCCTCGAGCACCGAGGCCGACCCGAGCGTGATGCTGGCGCTGGCGGTGCCGCTGATGTTCGGCTACATGTTCGGCGACGTCGGCCAGGGCCTGGTGATCGCGGCGGCGGGCTTCGTGCTGCGGCGACGATTTGCGCTGGCCCGGTTGTTCATCGCGGGCGGCCTGAGCTCGGTGCTGTTCGGCTTCCTGTTCGGCAGCGTGTTCAGCCTGCACACGCTGCACGCGCTGTGGATCGAGCCGCTGGAGGACCCGCTGGCCGTGCTGGCCGTGCCGGTGGTCGGCGGCGCGCTGCTGCTGACGATGGGGCTGCTGTTGTCCGCTCTCGGGGCGTACTGGCGCGGCGAACTCGGCGCATGGCTGGTCACCGACGTCGGCTACGTGGTGGCCTATCTCGGGCTGGTCGCGTCGGCGCTGTGGCCACCGGCGCTCGCGGTCGCGGCGGCCGGCGCCGTGTTGTTCTGCGCCGGACATGCCGCGATCGAGCGTCGTGCGCTGGCGGCGCTCGCTGCCGCGGGCGAACTGGTCGAGCGGCTGCTGCAGATCCTCCTGAACACGCTGTCGTTCGCCCGCGTCGGTGCGTTCGCACTGGCGCACGCGGGGCTGTCCGCAGCCGTCGTCGCGCTGATGGACGCTGCGCCGAGTGCATTCGTCGCCGGCGCGGTGCTCGTGGCCGGCAACGTCGTGGTGATCGCGCTCGAGGGCCTGGTGGTGTCGATCCAGACCACGCGCCTCGTGCTGTTCGAATTCTTCACCCGATTCCTCCAGGGACAGGGGCGCGTGTTCCGCCCGCTGCCCCTGCCACCATCGACCTTGCAGGAGACCTAGGTGAAACCGACGACGTTCAAGTTCAGTGCCGCCCTCGTGGCGGCCGCCTTTGCAGCGGCCCTCGCGGCCACTGCCTTGCTCGTGATCGCTTGGCCGGCGCACGCAGCCACCGAGGGGGGGACCACGCTGCCCGGCGAGGTGTGGGGCTGGGGCCTGGCGGCCGCCGCGTTGTCCACCGCATTCGCGGCGCTGGGCGCCGGCTTCGCGGTGGCCAAGGTCGGCACTGCAGCGATCGGAGCGTTGGCCGAGAAACCCGAACTCTTCGGCCGCCTGCTGATCTTCGTCGGCCTGGCTGAAGGCATCGCGATCTACGGCCTGATCATGTCGATCCTGATCCTGAACCGATTGGCGTGAGGACGGCCTGATGGTCGCGTTGCACTACATCGGCGACGAGATCGGCGCGGCGGGCTGGCGCCTGGCGGGCGCTGCGGTGCGCGTGCCCGAGGCGGGCGGCGAAGCCGCGGCGCTGGAGGCGTCGCGCGGTGAGGCCGCACTGGTGCTGGTGTCGGCTGCGCTCGCGCCCCGTATTGACGCCACGCAGCTGCGGCGTGCCACCGCGGCGCCCGCGCCGCTCGTGTTCGTCGTGCCCGACACGCAGGGCGTCGCCGCCTTGCCCGATTTCGCGGCGCGGTTGCGCATGCAACTCGGCCTGGGGACGGAGCCGTGACGCTGGCGGCCCGCACGCAGGCCCTGCTCGACCTCGTCGAACAGGAGCGGGTTCGCCGCTGCGCAGCACTGCTGGACGAGGCGCGCGCACAGGCCGACGCCCTGCAGACCGAATCGCGCGCGCAAGCGCACGCACGCATGCGCGAGGCGTTCGCCGAGGAACGTGCGCGCACGCAGTTGCGGCTTGCCGCGGCGCGGACGGAGTTGCAGACGCGCCGGCGCGCGCAAGCGCAGCGCCATCTCGAGGCGCTGCTCGCTGCGGCCTGGCAACGCCTGCCCGCCGTGCTCGTCGCGCGCTGGCAGGCCGAATCATCGCGTTCCGCCTGGGTGGCCGCCACGCTTGCGGGTGCACAGCAACTGCTGGACGCCGGGCCCTGGCAGGTCGCGCATGCGTCAGGCTGGCCCGCAAACGAACGTCAGCGCATCGCGACGCCACCGCTCGAGCTGCGCTTCAGCGAGGACCCTGCGATCGAGGCCGGCCTGCGGATCATGTCCGACGGCAACATCGTCGATGCCACGCTCGGTGGCCTGCTTGCCGACCGCGAAGACATCGGCGGGCGACTCGTCGCCGCGCTCGACAGTGCCGCCGAGCCGCCGAACTCGCTGCCGCCCGAAGCGTCGCCGTCGGCCGTCGGCAAGGGCGGATCGCGGGGTCCGGCATGAGCCGTGCAACGATCCGTGCGATCGCCGGACCGGTATTGCGGGCGCGGGCCACGGGTCCCTTCGCGATGCGCGAGGCGGTGCGTGTCGGCCCGCAGGCGCTGCTGGGCGAGGTCGTGCGGTTGCACGACGACGAGATCGTGGTGCAGGTCTACGAGGACACGACCGGCCTGCGCCCGGGCGTCGAACTCGAGGGTGACGGGTTGCCGCTGTCCATCCGCCTCGGTCCCGGGCTGCTCGGCCACATCTTCGATGGGCTGTTGCGGCCGCTGGCGGGCCAGGACAGCGCGTTCGTTGCTGCCGGCATGCACCGGGCAGCGCCGCGCGAATTCGACTTCACGCCGCGCGTGAAGGCCGGCGACGTGTTGCACGCCGGACAGGTGTTCGGCGATGCGCGCGCCAGCGACAGCGGCCGCAGCCAGGCCTGCCTCGTGCCGCCCGCCCGCGCAGGCGTGGTGCAAAGGGTCGTCACGCCGGGCCGCTACGACGAAGCGCAGGAGGTCTGCTGGCTTCGCGCCGAAGGCGGCCAGGACCTGGCGCTGTCGATGGGCCACGAGTGGCCGGTGCGCACCCCGCGCCCGGCACGCCAGCGCCTGCCCACCGCAGCGCCGCTGGTGACCGGGCAGCGCGTGCTCGACAGCCTGTTCCCGGTCGCGCTGGGGGGCAAGGCGGCGATTCCCGGCGGCTTCGGCACCGGCAAGACCGTGCTGCTCGAAGCGCTGGCCAAGGGCTGCCGCGCCGACGTGATCGTCTACCTGGGCTGCGGCGAGCGCGGCAACGAACTGGCGGGCGTGCTCGAGGAGTTTCCCGAGCTGACCGACCCGAAGACCGGCGGCGCGCTGATGGAGCGCACGGTGATCATCGCCAACACGTCCAACATGCCGGTGGCGGCGCGCGAGGCGTCGATCTACAGCGCGGTGACGGTGGCCGAGTACTTCCGCGACCAGGGGCTGGACGTGGCGCTGATGGCCGACTCCACGAGCCGCTGGGCCGAGGCGCTGCGCGAGGTGTCGGGCCGCTTCGGCGAGCTGCCGGGCGAGGGGGGCTACCCGGCGTACCTGGCCTCGCGCCTGGCCGATTTCTACGAGCGTGCCGCCGTCGTCGAGACGCTGGGGGCAGGGCGCGGCTCGGTCACCCTGATTGGCGCGATCAGCCCGCCGTCGGGCGATTTCTCGGAGCCGGTGACCAGCCACACCAAACGTTACGTGCGCGCCTTCTGGGCCCTGGATGCCAAGCGCGCGCAGGCGCGCTTCTATCCGGCGGTGCACCCGCTGCAAAGCTATGCCGAGGACGCACGCATCTTCGCGCCCTGGTGGGCCGGCGAGGGCAACGACGAGTGGCTGGCGCTGAGGAAGCGCTTCCTCACGCTGCTCGACGAGCAGGCACGCCTGGAGCGCATGGCGCGCATCATCGGCAAGGACGCGTTGCCGTTGCGCCAGCAGCTGTCGCTGTTCTGCGCCGAGCTCATCAACGACGCGTTCCTGCGCCAGTCGGCGTTCTCCGAGATCGACCGCGTCTGCAGCCCGCAGCGCCAGGGAGCGATGATGCGGCTGGTCGCCAAGTTCATCGACCATGCCGAGGCCGCGCTGGCAGCCGGCGTGCACCCCGAGCAGCTCGCGTCGCTCGCGTCGGTGCGCGGCCTGCAGCGCATGGGCGAGGAGATCGGCGACGCCGAGCTTGCGCGCATGGCCGAACTCGAAGCCCAACTCGACCGCGAGTTCGCGGCGCTCATGCCCCCGGTGGAGGTGCCCGATGCGGCTGAGCGCTGAGGGTGTCGCGACCCGGCTCGAAGGGCCGCTGCTGTTCCTGCGCCGCACGCTCGACGTCGGCCTGCACGATGCGGTCGAGGTGCAGGGCCGCGACGGCGCGCCGCGGCGCGGTCGCATCGCCGCGATCGACGACGAGCATGTGACGATCGAGGTGCTCGAGTCGACTGCCGGCCTCGCGTTGCGCGACACCGTGGTTCGCTTCCTCGGCGAGCCGCCGATGTGCAGCCTGGCACCGACCATGCTCGGCCGTGTCTTCAACGGCGTCGGCCAGGTCATCGATGGCGGCCCGCCGATCGCACCGCGCCAGCGCCAGCGCATCGACGGCTTGCCGATCAATCCGGTGGCGCGCGCCGGCCCGCGCGACTTCATCGAGACCGGCGTGACCGCAATCGACCTGCTGAACAGTCTGGTGCGCGGCCAGAAGCTGCCGATCTTCTCCGGCGGCGGGCTGCCGCACGACCGGCTCGCGGTCGAGATCGCGCGCCACGCCCGCCTGCGCCCGCGCGAGGGCGACGCGCGCGGCGCGCCGGGCGACGACTTCGCGATCGTCTTTGCCGGCATCGGCCTGCCGCATGACAGCGCGGAGTTCTTCCGCAGCAGCCTGGAGGCCAGCGGCGCGCTCGAGCGCACCGCGCTGTTCCTCAACCTGGCCAGTGACAGCTCGACACAGCGGCTGCTGACGCCGCGGTTTGCCCTCACCGCGGCCGAGTACCTCGCGTTTGTCTGCGGCAAGCATGTGCTGGCGATACTCACCGACATGACCAACTACGCCGAGGCGCTGCGCGAGGTCTCGTCGAGCAAGGGCGAGATCCCGAGCCGCAAGGGGTTTCCGGGATACCTGTACTCTGACCTCGCGACGCTGTTCGAGCGCGCAGGCACACTGCGTGGCGTGCAAGGCACGCTGACGCAACTGTCCATCCTGACCATGCCGGCCGACGACATCAGCCACCCGATTCCCGACCTGACGGGCTACATCACCGAAGGCCAGATCGTGCTGTCGCGCGACATCGACCGGCGTGCGATCTATCCGCCGGTCGACGTGCTGCCGAGCCTGTCACGCCTGATGAAGGACGGCACGGGCGGCCGCTACACGCACCCTGATCATCCCGCGCTGGCGAGCCAGCTCTACGCCGCCTATGCGCGCGCGGTGCAGGCGCGGGTGCTCGCCAGCGTGGTCGGCGAGGAGGGCCTGGCCGCGACCGACCGCCAGTACCTGGCATTCGGCGATGCGTTCGAGTCGCGCCTGCTGCACCAGGACGCCCCGCGCACGCTCGACGAGAGCATGACGGTCGGCTGGCGGCTGCTCGGCGGGTTGCCGAAGAGCGAGCTTGCTCGCCTGTCGGACGCGCAGATTGCCCAACACCTCGAGAACGCGGCATGAGCACTGGCAGCCCAACCCGTGCGGCGCTGCTCGAACTGAAGGACGAGCGTCATGCGATGCGCGAGGGCTATGTCTTTCTCGACGAGAAGTGCCTGCTGCTGGCCGGCGAGATGCTGCGCCAGTTGCGGCAGCACGCGACACTTGAAGCCGAGATGCGCGACGCCCACGAGCGCGCGATGCACGCGCTTCACGCGGCGCTGGCACGGCATGGGCTGCAAGGCCTGCAGGTGCAGCCCGCCGTCGATGCCAGCGCGGCGAGCGTCTCGCGGCAGGCCGGCTCGCTGATGGGCGTTCGCCTGCAACAGGCGAAATGGGAGTCGCCGCACCCCGAGACCCCGGACAGCGTCGGCGCGTCGCCCGAGCTGCACGAGTGCCGCCGCGCGTTCGCTCTGCTGGCCGCCGCCTCTGCGCCGCTGGCCGCGGTGGTCGGCAATCTCGAGCGCCTGTCGCAGGAGTACCGCCGTTCGGTGCGCCGCGCCCGCGCCCTGCAGGACGTGCTGCTGCCCGCGCTCGAACGCGACGTGGCCGACATCGAGACGAGGCTCGAGGAACTCGAGCAGCAGGAGGCCGTCACGATGCGCCATCGCGCCTGAAGGCACGCAGCGATGCAAGTGCGCCGTTCCGCACTCGTTGCCCACCCGGCCGAGCGCATCTTCGCGCTCATCGAGGCGGCCGAGGACTACCCGGCCTTCCTGCCCTGGTGCGCTTCGGCGCACATCCTGCACCGCGACGACGTGGTCGTCGTGGCGCGGCTCGAGGTCGCCTGGCATGGTGTGCGCTTCGGATTCGTCACGCGCAACCCCAAGCGCGCACCCCATTGGATGGCGATCGGGCTCGAGGAAGGACCGTTCCGGCGCTTTGACGGCCAGTGGCATCTGACGCCTCTTGCACAATGGGGGTGCCGCGTCGAATTCGCGCTCGACTACGAGTTCGACACCGCGCTGCTGGGCCGCCTCGCCGCGCCGGTGTTCGACAAGGCCACCGCCACGCTGGTCGACGCCTTCGTGCGTCGTGCCGATGAGGTCGCGCCGTCGGCGCCGTCCGCAGCCGACCCTGACCCTTTTGCCAACCCAGGAGCCCTGCCATGAGCGAACCCGATGTCCACGACACGCTGCGTGCCTCGTCGCTTGCCGCCGAACTGACCGACACGCAGTGCCGCGCGCTGGCCGGCCTCGTCACGCTGCGCCACTTCGCCGACGGCGAGTTGGTCGTGCGCGAAGGCACGTCCGACAGCCACCTGTACCTGATCGTTACCGGTTCAGTCACGGTGGCGCGCGCGGCCGGCACGCCCGAAGAAGTCGTGCTGTTCGCGCTGCGCCAGGGCGACACGATCGGCGAGCTGAGCTTTCTCGACGACAATGTGCACTTCGCGTCGGTCGTCTCGCACGGCCCGACGACGATGCTGGCGCTCGAGCGCGAGCGCTTCGAGTCGCTGCTCGGCACCGACCCGCAGATCCTGTATCGCGTGATGCGGGCGATCGTGCGTCGCGTGCACCAGCAGCAGCACCGGCTCGCGGCGCAGGCCACCGAGCTGACCAACTACATCACCAAGACCCATGGGCGATACTGAAGCCACCCGCCAATGACCGACCTGTCCCAGACCTTCGGCTACCAGACGGTCGACGAGATCGAGCGCGAGCAGCGCATCCGGCGCGTGTTCGCTGCGGTGGCGCGCCGCTACGACCTGATGAACGATCTGATGAGCATGGGCATCCACCGCCTGTGGAAGCGGCGGCTGGTGCGCATGGCCGTGCCGCGGGCGGGCCAGGTCATCGTCGATCTGGCCGGCGGCACCGGCGACGTCGCCGCGCTGATGGCCGACGCCGACCGCCTGGTGCTGGTTTGCGACCCGAGCGTGCCGATGATGGCGGTCGGCCAGCAGCGCGGGCTGGCCCATGTGGGCTGGCTCGGGGGCACCGGCGAGCGCCTGCCGCTGGCCGATGCCAGCGTCGACACGCTGACGGTCGCTTTCGGCATCCGCAACGTCACGCGTGTCGAGGACGCGCTGGCCGAAGCCTGGCGCGTGCTGCGACCCGGCGGGCGCTTCCTGTGCCTGGAGTTCTCGACCCCGCACGCGCTCGTGCGGCCGTTCTACAACCTGTTCTCCTTCGTGGTGATCCCGCGCCTGGGCGCCTGGGTCGCCCGGGCGCCCGAGGCCTACCAGTACCTGATCGAGTCGATCCGGCGCTTTCCCGACCAGGGCGCCTTTGCCGGTTTGATCCAGCGCGTGGGATTCACCGACGTGACCTATCAGAATCTGAGCCTGGGCATCGCCTGCATCCATGTCGGCCGCAAGCCGATGCAGGCGTCGCGCGAAGGAGGAACGGCATGAACAGCGCCGAGCAGCGCACCCGTCTGCATGCGGTGCGCACCGGTTCGGCTGCAGCCTGGCTCGCCGCGATCCGGCCCAACAGCCTGCTGGTGGCCATCAGCCCGGTGCTCGTGGGTGCGGCACTGGGCTGGCAACGCGACGGGCGGTTGGATCTGACCGTGGTGCTGATCATCCTCGCGGCGTCGCTGCTGGTGCAGATCGTGACCAACCTGCAGAACGACGTCGGATACACGCTGCGTGGCGGTGACAGCAGCGGCACGCGCATCGGCCTGCCGCGCGCCACCGCGCTCGGCTGGCTCCCGGTGCGTTCGGTAAGGCTGGCGATCGTGGCCGTGGCCGTGGTCGCCACGTTGCTCGGGCTGTGGCTGGTCGCGCTGCGCGGCTGGCCGGTGCTGGCCATCGGCATCAGCTCGCTCGTCGCGGCGCTGGCCTACATGGGCGGGCCGCGGCCAATCGCCTACACGCCGTTCGGCGAGCTCACGGTGTTCGTGTTCTTCGGCCTCGTCGCGGTGATGGGCACCGACTGGGTGCTCACCGACGGCATCGGCGCCGCGACCCTGGTGGCCGCCGTGGCGATCGGCGCGCTGGCGGCCGCGGCGCTGGCGGTCAACAACCAGCGCGACGTCGCGCACGACACGCTGGTGGGGCGACACACGTTTGCCGCGATGTTCGGCATGGCAGCCGGGCATCGCCTGTACGCGCTGCTGCTGCTCGGTCCGTTCGCGCTGACGCCGCTGATCGCGGTGCTGGCGGGCGCACCGCTGCTGCTGCTGCCCCTGCTGCTGCTGCCCGCGGCGCTCGCGCTGCGGCGCGACTTCCTGCAATGCCCTCCCGGCCTCGCGTTCAACGCGGTGCTGTTCCGGACCTTCCGGCTCGAGCTCGTCTATGCCGTGCTGCTGGCCAGCGGTGCGGTGCTCGACCGATGGTGGGGAGGCTGACGACCTTGGTGCCAACGCTTCGAGTGACCCGCCGGGACTGCCTGGCTGCGGCTTGCGCCGCCGCGCTCGCCCCCCTGGCGCGGGCGCAGGCGACGCGGTTCCCGGAACGTCCGGTGCGCATCGTCGTGCCCTACGGGGTGGGTGTCGGACCCGACGTCGTGATGCGAAGCGTCGGCGAAGTGCTGGCGCGCCAATGGAAGCAACCGGTCGTGATCGACAACAAGCCCGGCGCCTCCGGAATCATTGCGTTCACCGACGTGCGCCGTACGCCGCCGGACGGCCACACGATCTACCTGGCCGACACGGCCACGATGTGCGTCAACCCGTTGATCCACGCCAGCCTGCCGTACGACCCGGTCAGCGATCTGGTGCCGCTGACGTTGTTGTTCCGC
>JAOUIM010000425.1 GCA_029884035.1 Aquincola sp.
GCTTTCAGTCGGCCGACCGCTCTTCGTGAGCGCCGGGGTCCTTCGGGGTGTAGCTTAGCCTGGTAGAGCGCTACGTTCGGGACGTAGAGGCCGGAGGTTCGAATCCTCTCACCCCGACCAGCACCCTTCAGGCGAGTTCCCATGGCGCGTGAACTGTTGCCGCCTGCCTTGGTAGCGCGGATTTACAGCCCCAGGGGGATCAGCGATGATCCCCTGGCACTGTGCAGGGTAGATTGACCACGTTGGACACGCTCGCCGAAATCCCTCAGTCGACGCTTTCGGGCGTGGCGCGTGTGCTCGTGCATGCGGGCAAGCTCAACGCCAAGACCGCGGACGCACTGGTCAAGTCGGCCACTGAACGCAAGAGCAGCTTTGTGTCGGCGTTGATTGCCGCGGGGTCGGTGTCTGCCGCCGACTTGGCACACACGCTTTCAGGCGCGCTGGCGCTGCCCTTGCTCGACTTGTCGACCATCGAGGCCGAGCGCTTGCCGCGCAACGTCATCGACAACAAGCTCGTCAACCAGTACCAGGTGGTGGTGCTGGGCAAGCGCGGTAACCGGCTGTTCATTGGCGGCGCAGATCCGACGGACCAGGAGGCGGTCGAACGCATCAAGTTCGCGACGCAGTTGTCTCCAGAGTGGGTGATCGTCGAGTACGACAAGCTCGCCAAGCTGCTTGCGGCGACCGGCACCTCCGCCAGTGACGCGATCGAGTCCCTGGCCGAAGGCGATTTCGACTTCGACGTCACCGACGAGACGGCCGAACAGGAGAGCGCAGAAACCGTCGCCGAGGTCGAAGACGCCCCGGTGGTGCGGTTCCTGCAGAAGATGTTGATCGACGCGATCAACGCCCGTGCTTCGGACCTGCACTTCGAGCCTTACGAGTACAACTACCGGGTGCGCTTTCGCGTCGACGGCGAGTTGCGCGAGATCACACAGCCGCCGATCGCGATCAAGGACAAACTCGCTTCGCGCATCAAGGTCATCAGCCGCCTGGACATCGCCGAGAAGCGGGTGCCTCAGGACGGGCGGATGAAGCTCAAGTTCGGCAACCGAGCGATCGACTTCCGCGTCTCGACACTTCCGACGCTATTCGGCGAGAAGATCGTCATTCGTATCCTCGACCCGTCGTCGGCCAAGCTGGGCATCGACGCCCTGGGCTACGAGAAGATCGAGAAGGACCGCCTCCTGAAGGCAATCCAGCGGCCTTATGGAATGATTCTCGTCACCGGTCCAACGGGCTCCGGCAAGACGGTCTCGCTGTACACCTGCCTGAACCTGCTCAACCAGCCCGGCGTCAATATCTCGACCGTCGAGGACCCGGCTGAAATCAACCTGCCAGGCATCAACCAGGTCAACGTCAACGACAAGGCCGGGCTGAACTTCGCTGTGGCTCTGAAGGCGTTTCTGCGCCAGGACCCGGACATCATCATGGTCGGCGAAATCCGCGACCTGGAAACGGCCGACATCGCCATCAAGGCAGCGCAGACGGGCCACCTGGTGATGAGCACGCTGCATACCAACGATGCGCCGACGACGCTGACGCGCCTATTGAACATGGGCGTGATGCCCTTCAACATCGCCTCGAGCGTGCTGTTGATCACGGCCCAGCGGCTGGCGCGGCGTCTGTGCGAAACCTGCAAGAGCCCGGTCGAGTACCCTCGTGAGGCACTGAAACGTGCCGGGTTCACCGATACCGATCTCGATGGCAACTGGAAGCCTTACAAGGCGGTCGGCTGTTCGGCCTGCAACAACGGATACAAGGGCCGGGTGGGCATCTATCAGGTCATGCCGATCTCCGAGGAGGTGCAGCGCCTGATCCTGGCCAATGGTTCGGCTCTGGATCTGGCGCAGCAAGCCGCGAAGGAGGGCGTGCGTGACTTGCGCCAATCGGGCCTGGCCAAGGTGCGCGCCGGTGCCACGACGCTCGAAGAAGTGATCAGCGTGACGAACGAGTGAACGAGCGAACGGTGACATTGCGACCGGGTTCCAGTATCAACGATTAGCCGGCCCCTGGAGGCTCCATGGCGACTGCAGCAGCCGCAAGAGACATCAAGGATTTTGTCTTCGAGTGGGAAGGTAAGGACAAGAACGGCAAGGTCGTTCGCGGTGAGGTGCGCTCAGGCGGCGAAGCCCAGGTCAGTGCATCGCTGCGTCGCCAGGGCATCCTCGTCACCAAGGTCAGGAAGCGCCGCATGCGAGGCGGCTCCTCGATCAAGCAGAAGGACATCGCCATCTTCACTCGCCAGTTGGCGACGATGATGAAGGCAGGCGTGCCGCTGTTGCAGGCTTTCGACATCGTGGCGCGTGGCGCAACCAATCCTCGCCTGACCAAGCTGCTCACCGAGATTCGCACGGACGTTGAAACCGGCACCAGCCTGTCGGTGGCCTTTCGCAAGCACCCGATGCAGTTCAACGCGCTGTACTGCAATCTGGTCGAGGCGGGCGAGCAGGGCGGTATCCTGGAACAGTTGCTCGAGCGCCTGGCGATCTACGAAGAAAAGACGCTGCAGCTGAAGAACAAGGTCAAGTCGGCACTGATCTATCCGGCCGCGGTGCTGGTCGTGGCCTTCGTCGTGCTGACGATCATCATGATCTTCGTGATCCCCGCATTCAAGGAAGTGTTCAGCTCCTTTGGCGCAGACCTGCCCGCGCCGACGCTGGCGGTGATGTGGATGTCCGAGAAGTTCGTGGCGTACTGGTACATCATCTTCGGCGTCCTCATCGGCGGCAGCTACTTCTTCATCCAGTCCTGGCGGCGCTCCGAGCGCATGCAGATGGCGATGGACCGCCTGTTCTTGCGCATGCCTGTTTTCGGTGACCTCGTGCGCAAGGCCGTGCTGGCGCGCTGGACTCGCACCTTGTCGACGATGTTCGGTGCCGGCGTGCCTCTGGTCGAGGCGCTCGATTCGGTAGGTGGTGCGTCGGGCAATGCGGTCTACCTGCAGGCCACGGAACAGATCCAGAAAGAAGTCTCGACCGGTACGGCGCTGACGATGGCGATGCAGAACACCGGTGTCTTCCCGACCATGGTGCTGCAAATGACTTCGATCGGCGAGGAGTCCGGCTCGCTCGACCACATGCTCGGCAAGGCCGCGGAGTTCTACGAAGACGAAGTCGACGAGATGGTCAAGGGACTGTCGAGCCTGATGGAGCCCTTCATCATCGTCATCCTGGGCGTGCTGATCGGCGGCATCGTCGTCTCGATGTACCTGCCCATCTTCAAGCTCGGCGCCGTCATCTGATTCGCGCCCGATGAGTGACTTTGTCCTATCGCCGCTGGG
>JAOUIM010000427.1 GCA_029884035.1 Aquincola sp.
C
Source organism: Aquincola sp. (assembly GCA_029884035.1). Classification (GTDB taxonomy): domain Bacteria; phylum Pseudomonadota; class Gammaproteobacteria; order Burkholderiales; family Burkholderiaceae_C; genus CADEEN01. The sequence continues at coordinate 2 of JAOUIM010000427.1, forward strand.
GCAGAATCACGACTGGTTCGACAGCGCGTCAACCTTCTGTCGCTACTTCGTCGCACAGGACAAGGGCGACTTCCTGGGCGCGCGCACGCCACAGCGCCAGACCTACTTCGCGCTGAGGCTGCCGCACGGTTTCTGGGCGCTGGGCTTCGACTGGGCGCTCACCGGCGACCTCGACCGCCAGCAGTTCGAGGCGTTCCGCGCCCTCCTCGATGTGCGACGGCGTGATGGGATCGCGCCGGGGGACGACGTGCTGCTCCTCTACCCCGAGCCGTACTGGACGCGGCCGCTGGGCGACGGCGCGCCGCAGGGCTACCCGCGCCGCTACCAGCGGCTCGAGGCGCTGATCGAGGCCCATGGCGCGCGGATCCGCGCGCGTCTGGCCGGCGACCTGCACCACTACCGCCGCGAGACGCTCGCGGTCGATCCGGCCACCGGCGCCGACAGCCACCTCGTAACCTGCGGCACCGGCGGCGCCTTCCTGCACCCGACGCACGGCGTCGATGCCACAGGCCGCAAGGCCATCGACCGCGAGCCGGAGCCGGGCGCGATCGATGCCGAACTGAGGCATCGCGTGCGCGTGGGGCGTGTGGCTGCGGGCGAGCCCGACCCTCGCCCGACTTTCGTGTCGGCCAAGAGTTGGCCAGCTGCGGCGACCACGCGCGCGCTCGCATGGCGCAACCTGTGGGCACTCTTCGCTGTGCGTTTCTCGCGCCTACCCTGGCGTCAGTCGATCGACTCCACGGCGCGTGATCTCTGGCACAGCAACCTCGGTTTCGCGCTGGCGATCGGCCTGCTGTACGGCGTCAACGCCTACGTCAACGCTTTCGTGTTCTCACTCTCGTTCCGCGCCGACGGTTTCGCGCCGATCCAGGAGTTGCCGTTCGGACGTGCGGCGATCGATTGGCTGCGCGCGATGGTGTTCAGCCCGTTTGCCACCGGCGTGAACCTGCTGATGCTGGCAGGGTGCCTGCGGATCGCGTGGGAAGGGCCGGCCTCGCCGATCTGGCGCCTGGCCGGCGGGCTGGCGCACGGCATGGCCCATGGCTTGTGCATCTTTGCGCTCTACTGGAGCGCAGCGCACGCGCTCGCGCCGTGGCTGGCATCCTTCGGCCCGGCCGCATCGCTGCAAGGCGGGCTCGCCATGTGGGTGCTCGTCGGTGCTGGCGGCGCGCTGGTGGGCGGCGCATTGTTCGGTGCCTACCTCGCCCTGATGGCCGGGCTGTTCGACCAGCTGCCAAACAACGCGTTCGGATCTCTGGCCATCGGTGACTGGAAGGGGTTCCTCCGCATGCGCCTGACGCGGCGCGGGCTCGAGGTACTCATGCTGGGATGCGCCCACCCAGGCGCCGCCTACCCCGCGCCGACGCAAAGCGCTTGGCGCGTCATCGACCGATTCATGATCGAGCGATCTGGCCTCAGCGCCGACCCAGAACGCCCGGCGTCGTGACATCGTCCGGCCATCCGGACTCCACGATGTCGAGCCCCTGCTTCAACTCGTAGCTCGACTCGTGAAAGCCGCCAGCGCGGGCTTCGTCTTCGCGGGCGGCGGTCTCGTCGACAACAGCTGGTCCTCGCGCGGGCAAGGGCGGCTGGACCGGCACAGATGCGGGCCGGACCGCCGCGACATGTGGTGGAGACGGAGCGAGCCGCGGATTCAGCGGCTGGGCGCGGGTCGACGGCATGCGGGCCATGAGCGGGGAATGGCGGAGGACGCCATATCAGGTTCTCCACTATCCGCCACGCCCGAGGTGTGTGGCCAGCCGCGTTCGAGGGATGGGACGCCCCCAATTTAGGGGGGTCTGCGGCCGCCACGGATACACCCGGTCGGCGCCGCGGGCAACCGTCGTGGTCTTCGGTCAGACATCGATGTTCGCAGCCCGCAGCGCATTGGTCTCGATAAAGTCGCGCCGCGGCTCGACCTCGTCGCCCATCAGCATCGTGAACACCCGATCGGCCTCGATGGCATCGTCGATCTGCACCCGCAGCAGGCGCCGGACCTGTGGATCCATCGTTGTCTCCCACAGCTGACCGGGATTCATCTCGCCCAGGCCCTTGTAGCGCTGGCGGCTCGTGCTCGACTCGGCTTGCGCCATCAGCCAGGCCATCGCCGCGCGAAAGTCGCCGACCTTGGACTCCTTGGCCTTGTCGCCTTCGCCGCGGCGCACGGCAGCGTCGCCGTCGATCAGGCCGCGGAATGTCAATCCCGCCTGCGACAGCGCCGCATAATCGGCGCCGTGCACGAAGTCGGCAGTGACGGCGCTCGACCGAACATTGCCGTGCTGCCGCCGGCTCACGCGCAGCAGGTGCTTGTCGGTGCGCGCGTCGTATTCGGCAGCGACCTCGGCGTCGTGCAGTGCGGCTGCGAGCGCCACGGCACTGGCTTCGGCCGCTGCAGGCGTATCGAGGTCGAGGACCAGGCCATCGGCCATCGCGCGCAGGGCTTCGACGTCCATCCAGGTGGCCAAGCGCTCGATCACGTTGTTGGCGAGCACATACTGACGCGCCAATTCTTCCAGTGCACTGCCCTCGATCGGCGGCCTGCCAGCGCCGGGCAGTACTGCTGCGCCGTCAAGCGCGACACGCAGCAGATACGCGTCGAGTTCGTGACCATCCTTCAGGTATTGCTCGGCCTTGCCGTGCTTGACCTTGTAGAGCGGCGGCTGGGCGATGTAGATGTGGCCGCGTTCGACCAGTTCGGGCATCTGGCGGTAGAAGAAGGTCAGCAAGAGCGTGCGGATGTGCGCACCGTCGACGTCGGCGTCGGTCATCACGATGATGCGGTGGTAGCGCAGCTTGTCCGGGTTGAAGTCGTCCTTGCCGATGCCGGTGCCCAGCGCGGTGATAAGGGTCACGATCTCGTTGGATGTCACCAGCTTCTCGTAGCGCGCCTTCTCGACGTTGAGGATCTTGCCTCGCAAGGGCAAGATCGCCTGGAACTTGCGGTCGCGGCCCTGCTTGGCGCTGCCACCCGCCGAGTCGCCCTCGACGATGTAGATCTCGCACAGCGCCGGGTCCTTCTCCTGGCAGTCGGCAAGCTTGCCGGGCAGACCCATGCTGCCGAGCACAGTCTTGCGCGTGGCCTCGCGCGCCTTGCGTGCGGCCTCTCGTGCGCGCGCGGCGTCGACAATCTTGCCGCACACGATCTTGGCGTCACTCGGGTTCTCTAGCAGCCAGTCGTTGAGCTTGGCCGCCACGATCTCCTCGACCGGCCCGCGCACTTCCGACGAGACCAGTTTGTCCTTGGTTTGCGAGCTGAACTTCGGCTCGGG
>JAOUIM010000428.1 GCA_029884035.1 Aquincola sp.
ACACGGTGAGGTAGTCGATGCCGCGGTCGGCACAGGCCTGCACAGTACGCACGAGCGCGTCGACTCCCTGCTTGTGGCCAAAGAAACGGGGCATGAAGCGCCTCTTCGCCCAGCGGCCGTTGCCGTCCATGACGACGGCCACATGGCGTGGCACGGAGGGATCGCGCTGCACGGTCGAAAGCAGGAACCGGGCTCAGACAGCCAGGATCTCGCCCTCCTTGGCATGAACCAGACGATCGATCTCGGCGACTACGCGGTCGGTCAGCTTCTGGACCTCGTCCTGCGCGCGGCGCTCGTCGTCCTCGGTCACCAGCTTGTCCTTCAGCAGTTTCTTCAGGTGTTCGTTGGCATCGCGGCGCAAGTTGCGAACCGCCACCTTGCACTCCTCGCCCGCATGGCGCACGACCTTGGTCAATTCCTTGCGACGCTCCTCGGTCAGCGGCGGCATCGGCACGCGAAGCAGGTCGCCCTGGGCGGCGGGATTGAGGCCGAGATCGCTTTCGCGGATTGCCTTCTCGATCTTGGCGCCCATGCCCTTCTCCCACGGCTGGACGCTGATCGTGCGCGCGTCGAGCAGTGTCAGGTTGGCCACTTGCGAAAGAGGGACCATCGAGCCGTAGTACTCGACATGCACCTGGTCGAGGATGCCCGGGTGCGCCCGTCCGGTACGGATCTTGTGCAGTTCACCCTTAAACGCCTCGAGGGACTTGCCCATCTTGGTCTCGGCGTTCTTCTTGATGTCGGCAATCGTCATGATCATTGTCTCCTGCAGCGCCGCTTCAGACATGCACCAGCGTACCCTCGTCCTCGCCTTGCACCACGCGCTTCAGCGCACCGGGCTTCATGATGGAAAACACCTTGATCGGCAGCTTCTGGTCGCGGCATAGCGCGAACGCGGTCGCATCCATCACCTGCAGGTTCTTCGCGATCGCCTCGTCGAAGCCAATCGTGGTGTAGCGCTTGGCGCCTGCATCCTTCTTCGGATCGGCGGTGTAGACGCCATCGACCTTGGTGGCCTTCAAGACGATCTCGGCACCGATCTCGGCGCCCCGCAAGGCCGCTGCCGTGTCGGTGGTGAAGAACGGGTTCCCAGTGCCGGCGGCAAAGACAACGATCTTGCCTTCCTCAAGGTATTGCAGCGCCTTGGGCCGCACATAGGGTTCGACGACCTGCTCGATTGCGATGGCACTCATGACGCGGGCGGTCATGCCTTCCTGGCGCATCGTGTCGGCCAGCGCCAGCGAGTTCATCACCGTGGCCAGCATGCCCATGTAGTCGGCCGTGGCGCGATCCATGCCCACCGAGCCGCCGGCCACGCCTCGGAAGATGTTGCCGCCGCCGATCACCACGGCCACCTCGACGCCCATCGCGGTCACCTCCTGGACCTCGCGAACCAGACGCACGATGGTCGCGCGATTGATGCCGTAGGCGTCGTCGCCCATCAGCGCCTCACCGGAGAGCTTCAGGAGGATGCGTTTATAGGCCGGCATGCGGGACGATTCTCAGAGGCGATGGCCGGAGTTTAAGGGGCGGCACGACGCGGCCCTGCAAGCGCTCATTGGCCCTTTGCAGCGGCCACTTGCGCCGCGACCTCGGCCGCGAAGTCATCGACCTTCTTCTCGATCCCCTCTCCGACCACGTAAAGGGTGAAGCGCCGGACTGTGGTTCCCGCCGTCTTGAGCATCTGCTCGACGGTCTGCTTGCCGTCGGGCGCCTTGACGAAGACCTGATTCAGCAGGCTCACTTCCTTCAGGAACTTCTGGACCGAGCCGTCGACCATCTTGGCGACGATGTCCGCCGGCTTGCCGCTCTCGGCCGCCTTCTCGGCGGCGATCTTGCGCTCCTTGTCGACCATCGAGGCAGGCACCTCGGCCTGCGACAGGGCGGCAGGCTTCATCGCGGCCACGTGCATTGCGACGTCCTTGGCCGCCACGGCATCGCCCTGGAACTCAACGATCACCCCGATCCGGGTGCCATGAAGATAGTGGGCCAGTGGACCCCCACCCGCGTAGCGGTTGAAGCGGCGGATCGACATGTTCTCGCCGATCTTGCCGATCAAGCCCTTGCGCACATCCTCGACGCTCGGGCCGAACCCGTCCTGCGTGTATGGCAGTGCCGACAGCGCCGCCAGGTCGAGGGGATCGTGCTGCGCCACGAGCGATGCAACGGCCTTCGCAAACGACAGGAACGACTCGTTCTTGGAGACGAAATCGGTTTCGCAGTTGACCTCGACAAGGGCGCCGGTCGTGCCGTCGACCGCCGCGGCGACCACGCCCTCCGCCGTGATGCGCGATGCCGCCTTGCCGGCCTTGTTCCCCAGTTTGACGCGGAGGATCTCCTCGGCGCGATCCAGGTTGCCCTCGGCATCGACGAGGGCCTTCTTGCACTCCATCATCGGTGCGTCGGTCTTGGCGCGCAGTTCGGCGACCATGCTGGCGGTGATTGCAGGCATTTGTCTTTGACTCCGTTGAAACTGGAAAAAAGGGGCCTGCGACAGCCCCTTGGGTCGGCAGCGCGTGACGCGCAGCTCAGGCGTCTTCGCTGACCTCGACGAATTCGTCGCCGGTAGCCGCCTGCACAACTTCGGTGGTGGCGTTGGCCTTGCCCTCGAGCACCGCGTCGGCCACGGCACGCGCGTACAGGGCCACGGCCTTGGCCGAATCGTCGTTGCCGGGAATCACATAGTCGATGCCTTCGGGGGAATGGTTCGAATCGACGACGCCGATGACCGGAATGCCGAGCTTGACGGCTTCGGCCACGGCGATCTTGTGGTAACCGACGTCGATGACGAAGATCGCGTCCGGCAGTGCATTCATGTCGGCGATGCCCCCGATGTCTTTCTCGAGCTTCGCGATCTCGCGCTGGAACATCAGTGCTTCCTTCTTGATCGCCGGCTGGGTGCCCGCCTCGACCTGCGCGTGCATTTCCTTGAGCTTCTTGAGCGATCCCTTGACCGTCTTGAAATTGGTCAACATGCCGCCGAGCCATCGCTGGTCGACATAGGGCATTCCGGAGCGCTTGGCTTCAAGTGCGATCACGTCGCGGGCCTGACGCTTGGTGCCGACCATCAGAATCGTGCCGCGCTTGGACGCGAGCTGCCGCACGAATTTCATCGCCCCCTCGAAGAGCGGCTGCGTCTTCTCCAGGTTGATGATGTGGATCTTGTTGCGATGGCCATAGATGTAGGGGGCCATCTTCGGATTCCAGAAGCGCGTCTGATGTCCGAAATGGACACCGGCTTCCAGCATTTCGCGCATTGAC
>JAOUIM010000429.1 GCA_029884035.1 Aquincola sp.
GGGCGCAAAGCGGCGTCAACATCCCGCTGCAGGCCGCCGAGCACTACTACCTGATCACCGGGCCGATGGCCGGCGTCTCGCGCGACTGGCCGGTGCTCGAGGACCCGGCCTCCTACGGCTACTACCGTGAGGAAGGCGGCGGCCTGATGGTCGGCCTGTTCGAACCCGAGGCCGCGGCGTGGAAGGTGCAGGGCGTGCCGAAGGATTTTTCCTTCGGCGAGATCGAGCCCGACTGGGAGCGCATGACGCCGTTCCTCGAAAAGGCGATGGCGCGCGTGCCGGCCGCGACGGCTGCGGGCATCAAGAAGTTCTTCTGCGGCCCGGAGAGCTTCACGCCCGACATGGCGCCCATCGTCGGCCCGGCGCCGGGGCTCGAGAACTACTTCGTCGCCGCGGGGCTCAACTCGATCGGCATCTTGAGCGGCGGCGGCATCGGCCGGATGATGGCCAATTGGGTGCTCACCGGCGACCCGCAGGCCGACGTCACCGGCATCCACGTCGACCGGCTGCACCGCTTCCAGGCCAACCCCGAGTACCGGCGCGTGCGCACGGCGGAATCGCTCGGCATGGTCTACCAGTGCCACTACCCCACGCGCTCGATGGCCACCGCGCGCGGCGCCAAGCGCTCGCCGCTGCACGACCGGCTGGCCGCGCGCGGCGCGTACTTCAAGGACGTGAGCGGCTGGGAGGGCGCCGACTGGTACGCGCCACCGGGCGTGCCGGCGCAGGTGGACCGGCTGGGCTGGGGCCGGCAGAACTGGTTTGCCTGCTGGCGTGCCGAGCACGAGGCCTGCCGCCACGGCGTGGTGCTGATGGACATGTCGTTCATGTCCAAGTTCGTCGTGCAGGGGCGCGACGCCGGGCGGGTGCTCAACCGGTTGTCGGCCAACGACGTCGACGCGCAAGCGGGCCGCATCACGTACACGCAGTGGCTCAACGAGCGCGGCACGATCGAAGCGGACCTCACCGTCACCAAGCTCGGCGACGAGCAGTTCATGGTGGTGGCCTCCGACACCGCGCACGGCCACGTGCTCGCGCGGCTCAAGCGCGGCTGCGAGGGCGCGCATGCCTTCGCCACCGACGTGACCGGGGCCTTCGCGCAGATCAACCTCCAGGGCCCCCGCTCGCGCGAGCTGCTGCAGTCGGTGACCAGCGCCGACCTGGGCAACGAAGCCTTTCCGTTCCGCGGCGCGCGCGAGATCGATCTCGGCCTGGCGCGCGTGCTCGCGATCCGCATCACCTACGTCGGCGAGCTCGGCTGGGAGCTGTACGTCCCCGCCGAGCAGGCGGTGCACGTGTACGAGCGGCTGGTGCAGGCGGGCGAAAAGGTGGGCCTGCGCCACGCCGGGCTCAAGGCGCTCGCCAGCCTGCGCATGGAGAAGGGCTACCGCGACTGGGGCCACGACATCGACAACACCGACTCGGTGCTCGAGGCCGGGCTCGGCTTCGCGGTGGACCTGGACAAGCCCGGCGGCTTCGTCGGCCGCGACGCGGTGAGGGCGAAGAGGGCGCAGGGGCCGCTCGCGCGCCGCCTCTTGCAGCTGCTGGTGCTCGACCCCGAGCCGCTGATGTTCCACGCCGAGGTCGTCTACCGCGACGGCAAGCCGGTCGGCTACGTGCGCGCCGCCTCCTATGGCCACACGCTCGGCGGCGCGGTGGGGTTGGCGATGATCGACGCCGACCAGGCCATCGACGCGGCGTGGTGCGACGCGGGACGTTGGGAGATCGACATCGCCGGCCGGCGCTATCCGGCGCGGGCATCGCTGAGCCCGCTGTACGACCCGGCGATGAAGCGCGTGCGGAGCTAGAGTGCGGGGTCACAGCGACACCGACAGGAGCCCGAGCATGACCGCCACGCCCATCCGCACCCAATGGATCGACATCGCCCCCGGCTTCGCCGGCTACCTGGCACTGCCGCCGGCCGGCCGCGGGCCCGGGCTGGTGCTGTTCCAGGAGATCTTCGGCGTCAACCCGCACATCCGCGCGGTGGCCGAGCAGTACGCGCTCGACGGCTTCGTGGTGCTGACGCCCGATGTGTTCTGGCGTGAGAAGCCGCGCGTGGAGCTGGGCTACGAGGGCGCCGAGCGCGAAAAGGCGCTCGCGCTGATGCAGGGCTACACGGGCGAGCAGTCGCTGGCCGACGTCGCGGCCAGCGTGAAGGCGTTGCGCGCGCGGCCCGAGGTCGCTAGCGCCAAAGTGGGCGCGTTCGGCTACTGCATGGGCGGGCGGCTGGCGTACCTCGCCGCGGCCACCACGGACCTGGATGCGGCGGTGCCGTTCTACGGCGGCGGCATCCACACCCAGCTCGAGCGCGCGGCGGCGATCCGCTGCCCGGTGCAGTTCCACTACGCCGAGCGCGACGACCACATTCCGCCCGCAGCGGTGGAATCGGTGCGCAAGGCCATGGCCACCAGCCCCGCGGGCAAGAAGGCCGAGGTGCACGTGTACCCCGGTGCGATGCACGGCTTCAACTGCTGGGCGCGCGCCTCGTACCACGCGCCCAGCGCCGCGCTGGCCCACGGCCGCGCCACGGCGTTCCTGGCAGCGGCGTTGTTCTGAGCAGGGCGCCGGTCAGTGGCGCCTTGCGCGCACCTCGCGCATCAGGGCGCGACGCGCTTCCTCGAGCACGTTCTCGCTGGTGATCGGCACATCCTGCGTGCCGGGGTTGCGGATCGGTGCACCGAGGACGGGCAATAGCGCGCTGACCAGCGCGTGGACTCGACGCGGCGTCGTGGGCTGGCTGGGTTGCATGAGTTGATCGGATTCGAGCTCGTAATGCTCGAACGCGCCGATGTCGGCATCTGCGGCCGCAACGGGCTCGTCCACGATGGTGGGCTCGTCCACCGCCTCGGGGCGCACGTCGATCGGCTCCGAAGCCGGGGCTTCGGAAGGTGGCGCGTCGATCAGACCCAGATCGAGCAGTTCGTCGAAGGCGGTGTCGGTGGCCCCGGCCTGCAAGCCCAGGGCCCGGACCTGCGCCGCGCTGCGGCGCCCGTCCACCAACAGCAACATCGTGCGCTGTCGTTGCGTCAGCCGGTGGTGGCGGTGCCGGATCTCGGCCTGGCCTTCCGCCGTTTTCACGGGGCACCAGGCGTCGGTCGCGCGCAACGGGCCGTCGTGCGGCCGCCAGACGGCAGTGACTGGTGCGCGCGACCCCGGTTGAATCTCGTCCGTAGGCATGTCTTGGTGGTCTCCGTGTCCCGTGTCCACCGCTGCGCCGCGTTGCACGATGCAAACGCTTGCGATGCACGGTGGCATTG
>JAOUIM010000056.1 GCA_029884035.1 Aquincola sp.
AACCGACCGCTCCTGGCCGAAAGCACGCGAGCACTGTTCACTTCACGGAACGTGTGGTCACGCGTAAGGGGAAGAACGAGTCGTCGTCGCCGACTCAACAGCGGTCATTGCCGCCACGCCAGAGCCGCGACGACCCTGGTATCTTCTGCGTCGCCGTGCTGGTCGACCGTATGGCAACTGCGCCCCGCACGGACTTCAACAACGCGAGCAAGGGAATCCTATGTTCAAACTGTCCCAGGGCAAGAGCGGCAAGTTCCACTTCACGCTGCATGCAAAGAACCGGCAGGTCGTGTTGACCAGCGAGGCGTACAACACACGCACCGCCGCGGTCAATGGCATCGCCTCAGTCAAGAAGAACGCAGCCACACGCGACAGCTTCGAGACGCGTACCGCCAAGAACGGCAAGAGCTACTTTGTGCTACTGGCAAAGAATGGCGAAGTCATCGGCCAGAGTCAGATGTACGCGCACCGCAGCTCGGCATACACCGGCATCAAGTCTGTGATGGCCAATGCGCCGGGTGCGACAACAGCCCGCGACTAGCCGAACGCGTCACGGCCCTTGCGTCCAACGGCGCTCGACATCAGCGAGGCGCCGCAAGGGTTTCTCGTCCACTTTCGCTCAGGCCGCTTCGAGCTCCACGCTCACGCGCCGGCCGAGCGCCGTCGCGATGTTCACCAGTGCATCGAGCGAGAACCGCGACACGCGCCCCCGCAGCAGATCGTTGATGCGCGGCTGCGTGACTCCGCAACGCTCAGCCGCCTCGACCTGCTTCCAGCCTTCGGCCCGGATCAGCTCGGCGATCTGGCGCATCAAGTCCGCCCTCGCCTGCAGGTTGGCCGCCTGCTCGGGGGTATCGGCCAGGGCGTCCCAGACGCTGGTGTAGGTCTTGTCGCGCTTCTTCATCAACGTCCTCGCATCAGTTCGGTGTATCGACTTCTCGCAATCTCGATGTCCTGCTTGCTGGTGGCCCGGGTCTTCTTCTGGAACGCGTGCAGCACGTACACGGCGTCCTTCAGTCGCGCCAGATAGATCACGCGGTAGGTCCCCGCGTCGTGCCACACCCGCAACTCCTCGACGCCCTTGCCGACCAAGGCCATCGGCTTGAAGTCGCTCGGCTGCTTGCCACGCTGCACCTGGTCGAGTGCGTAGCCGGCATCCTGCCTCGCGTCCTCGGGGAACTCGCGCAAGCACTCCAGCGAGTCGCCCAGGAAGGTGATGGCCTTCATGGCGTGACTATACTGAAATGGATATACGTCTGCAACAGGACTGGGCATGCGCTGCCCGCTCGGGCGGCGCGCAACCGCGGCGCTCCCGCGCTGCCTTCTCCGAAGGAGGTCCTCTATGCCGCCGCTGCGGACTCTGGTGCTCTGTGCAGCGCGCCCCAGTCGATGATTCGACGACTGGCCGCCCGTCACGCCAGGTTTCGCAACTCCCTTAGCGCCACCGACAACATCGCCAGGTCGGCCTGCTTTGCGTCCGCCAGGTCGGCCAGCAGACGCCGTGCGCGCTGCAGCGGTGCGGCATTGTCCGCTTCCCACTGGTCGAGCAGACCCTCCAGAGAGGGCCCCGACAGTCCCAGCACCTGCTGGGCCAGCGCACGCTGCAGGCCCGACAGGTCGTCGCCCAACGCGGCCTTCGCGCGGCTCGCCCAGTAGCTGCCGCCAGCCAGCGCCTCGATCTGAGTGCGCAACTGCACCAGCCCCAGCCGGACACCGACCAGAACATGCACCTGGGCCACCTCGTCCAATGGTCGCTGCACCGCGTCGGCGACCTCGGCGATGTCGAGCGCGTCGATCAAGCCATCGGCCGAGGCGACCCGTGCGGCCAGTGATGCCGGCACGCCGGCCGCGACCCAGGCGCGGGCCTTGGCGCTGTCGGCGGCAGGCGCTGCCAGCCGCGCGGCCAGCGCCGACACTGCAGCGCCGAAGCGCTCGATGGTCGGCGTCATCGGCTCGGCGAGCCGGCGCGAACGCAGGAACCAGCGCGTGGCATGCGAGGTCAGCTCGCCTTCGTCGATCAGCAGCTGCGCCTGCACCGCGTCGGCGACGACGTTGTCCAGCGCCTCGATCTGCTTCCACAGCGCGACGTCGCCGAAGACCTCGCGCGCCAGCAGGTAGGCGCGCACCGCCTGCGCGGGCTGCGAGCCGGTCATCTCGGTCAGCCGGTGCACGTAGGTCGCGCCGACCCGGTTGACCATGCTGTTGAGCACGTGGGTGGCCACGATCTCGCGCTTCAACGGATGGCGCGGGATGTACGCGGCCATCGACTCGCGCAGCCTGGCCGGGAAGTAGCGCGCCGCCGCGGTGCCGATCCACTCGTCCTCGGGCAGGTCGCTGGCCAGGATCTCGTCGAACAGCCACATCTTGCTGTAGGCCAGCAGCACCGCGCGCTCGGGCGTGGTCAGCGCGCCGCCGGCAGTGCGCCGCTCGTCGATCTCCTCCTCACCGGGCAGGAACTCGATCGCACGGTTCAGCCGGCCGGCCTTTTCCAGGAAGCGGATGAAGCGCGCCTCCTGGTCGAGCAGCGACGCGCCCAGGCGCGCCGTGATCGACAGGCACTGGGTCTGAAAGTAGTTGTCGCGCAGCACCAGTTCGGCAATCTCGTCGGTCATCTGCGCCAGCATCGTGTTGCGCTGCTTGGCGGTCATCTCGCCATCGGCGATCGCGATGCCCAGCAGGATCTTGATGTTGACCTCGTGGTCAGACGTGTCGACACCGGCGGAGTTATCGATCGCGTCGGTATTGATCGCCACGCCGCGCAGGGCGGCCTCGATGCGCCCGCGCTGCGTGAAACCGAGGTTGCCGCCTTCACCCACGACCTTGCAGCGCAACTGGGTGCCGTCGACGCGCACCGCGTCGTTGGCGCGGTCGCCGACATCGGCGTGGGTTTCGGCGGAGGACTTCACGTAGGTGCCGATGCCGCCGTTGTACAGCAGGTCCACCGGCGCCTTCAGGATCGCGGTGATCAGCTCGGTCGGCGTCAGGCGTTCGGCCGCGATATCCAGCATCGCGCGCGCCTGGGGCGACAGCGGCACCGACTTCTCGGTGCGTGACCAGACGCCGCCGCCGGCGCTGATCGTGCTCTGATCGTAGTCCGCCCAGGACGAGCGCGGCAGCTTGAACATGCGTTCGCGCTCGGCGAACGACGCGGCGCAATCGGGGTCGGGGTCGATGAAGACATGGCGATGGTCGAACGCGGCCACCAGCTTGATGTGGCGCGACAGCAGCATGCCGTTGCCGAACACGTCGCCGCTCATGTCGCCGATGCCGGCGACGGTGAAGGGTGTGCTCTGGATGTCGCGGCCGCGCTCGCGGAACGCGCGCTTGACGCTTTCCCACGCGCCCTTGGCAGTGATGCCCATCACCTTGTGGTCGTAGCCGACGCTGCCGCCGCTGGCGAAGGCGTCACCCAGCCAGTGGCCGTACTCGGCACTGATCGCGTTGGCGTAGTCGGAGAACGTGGCCGTACCTTTGTCGGCGGCGACCACGAGGTACGGGTCGTCGCCGTCGTGGCGCACCACGAGCGGTGGTGCCACGACGGTGTTGCCGACGCGGTTGTCGGTCAGGTCCAGCAGGCCCCGCAGGTAGTCCTGGTAGCAGGCCACGCCCTCCTTCAGGAAGGCCTCGCGGTCGCTGGCAGGCGGCGCCTTTTTCAGCACGAAGCCGCCCTTGGATCCCACCGGCACGATCACCGTGTTCTTGACCATCTGGGCCTTGACCAGGCCCAGCACCTCGGTGCGGAAATCGTCCGGCCGGTCGCTCCAGCGCAGGCCCCCGCGCGCGACCTTGCCGCCGCGCAGGTGCACGCCCTCGAAGCGCGGCGAGTAGACGAAGATCTCGGCCATCGGCTTGGGCTCGGGCAGTCCCGGCACGCGAGGGCTGTCGAACTTGAAGCTGATGAACGAACGGCGTGGGCCGGCCGCACCACTGTGGCCCACGCCGGTTCGCCACCAGTTGGTCCGCAGCGTCGCCATCACCAGCGCCAGCAGCTGGCGCAGCACCCGGTCCTCGGACAGGTTGGTCACCCGCTCCAGCGCGAGCTCGATGGCATGGAGTTGCGAGGCCGCGGCAGCGTCGTCGCGTTCGCTCGGCGAATGGCGCAGCTTGAACAGGGTCACCAGCTGGTGCGCGATGCGCGGATGGTTGGCCAGTGTCGATTCGATGGTCGACTGCGACAGCGTGAAGCCGATCTGCTTGCAGTACTTGGCATAGGCGCGAAGGATCACCACCTCGTCGGCCGGTATCGCTGCGCCCAATACGAGACGGTTGAAGTCGTCGTTCTCGATCCGTCCCTCGAACACCTGTGCGAACGCGTCCTCGAACAGCCGCGCGGCCTGCGTCGCCTCGACATGGTCGGGCACCGCGACGCGCAGGTCGAAGTCGTGCACCGACACCGCATCGTCGCCCTCGCCGATGCGGTGGTTGTGCTCGCTCATCACGCGCACGCCCATGCGCTCGAGCATCGGCAGGCTGTCGGACAGCACCACGGCGCCACCGCGGCGATAGACCTTGAAGCCCCAGGTGTCGGACTCGGCACCCAGCGGCCGGTACAGCGCCAGCGCCAGCGGGGACTCGGGCGACAGCGTATCGAGCTTGCGTGCGTCGGCCACCGCAGCGCGTGCCGGCACGCGCTCGCGATAGTCGGCCGGAAAGGCCGCATTCCAGCGCTTGAACAGCGCCAGTCCGCGGGCCTCGCCATCGGCATCGACCAGCGCGTCGCGCAACTGGTCATGCCAGCGGCGCGCCGCTTCGGCCAGCCGCGCCTGGAGCTCCTTGCGATCGACCGAGGGCATCGTGTCGCTGCGGCCGCGCACCACGAAGTGGATGCGCGCCAGCGCGGCCTCGCCGAGTGAGACGTCGAAGTCCACGCTGGCACCGTCGAAGGCCTGCACCAGGATCTGCTGGCACTTGATGCGTAGATCGGTGGAATAGGCCTCGCGCGGCACGTAGACCAGGCACGAGACGAAGCGGCCGAAGGGGTCGCGGCGCACGAACAGACACAGCCGCTGCCGGTCGGCGATCGCCAGGATGCCCAGTGCATGCTCGTAAAGTTCGTCGTCGCCGATCTGGAACAGTTCGTCGCGCGGGTAGGTCTCCAGGATGTGCGCCAGCGCCTTGGCGCTGTGGCCGCCGACAGGCAGGCCCGCCCGCACGCGAATCGCCTCGACCTTGCCGCGCAGCAGCGGCGTCTCGGCGATGCCGGCGTTGTATGCGGTGGAGGTGAACAGGCCGAGGAAGCGGTGTTCGCCAATCACCTCCCCGGCGGCATCGAAGCGCTTGACGCCGACATAGTCCGTGTAGCCGGGGCGGTGGATAGTCGACCGTGTGTTCGCCTTGGTCACGACCAGCGCTGGCGTGCGCGCGCGTGCCAGCGCCCTCGCACTGGTCGGCAATACCGAAATGCCGCCTGATGCCTCGTCGGCCGCGGTCTCTCGAAGCACGCCCAGGCCGCTGCCGCGGACCAGCCGCAGCAGGTCGCGGTCGGCCTCGTGCACCAGGTCGTGCAGGCGGTAGCCCAGCAGCACGAAATGGTCCTGCGCCAGCCAGCGCAGGAAGGCGCAGGCCTCGGCCATCTGCTCGGCGTTCAGTGCCGGCGGCGCTGCGGCGTATTCGTCGATCGCGCGTTTGAGCGCATCGGTCATCGCGCGCCAGTCGGTGACCGCGGCGCGAACCTGAGCGAGGACGTTCTCGATGCCGGCGGCCAGCGCCGCACGCTGCTCGGCGTCGACCAGCCGGTCGACTTCGATGTGCATCCACGACTCGCGCTGGGGGCGCGGCGCCGATGCGGGGTCGTCCAGGCTCGTGAGCTGGCCGGCATCGTCGCGCACGACCGCGAAGATCGGGTGGACGATCAGGTTCAGCGTCAGGCCCTGGCGATTGATCTCGACACCGGTCGAATCGACCAGGAAGGGCATGTCATCGTTGACGATCTCGATCACTGTGTGGCGTGAGCTCCAGCCGTCGTCGGCCAGGGTGGGGCTGATCACGCGCACCTTGGCCGCGCCGGCCGTGCGCTGTGCGCCGAACTGCCAGTGCGACAGCAGCGATCCGGCCAGATCCTCGACGCTGCGCTCGGCCAGATCGTCGGCGTCGAAGTGTTCCGCGCAGTCGCGCGCGAAGCGCTCGAACGGCGCGCGCCGTGGCGGCGGCAGACGCGCCGCGGCCACCTTGAGCATCTCGTTGAACCGTTCGCGCCGCAGCGCTTCGGTGGAGGCGTCCATCTTTCCTTCGCTCCTCTCCGCTCGTCGGCGCATTGGCGCGGGCAAGGCTGCCGACCGGCGCCAGCCCCTCGCAGCCATCACTGCGTGGCCGAAGGTAGAGAGGATATCGCCGATGCCCTCCAGCGCGACCAGGACGCGGATCGCGCGTTGCAGCCTGTCAGCTGTTCTGGGGCTCCCATAAGCGGCAATGCCCTGCATTGCGTCGCAGGGCATTGCCCGATACCGCTCTCGGCAGCATCGTCACATCACATGGGGGTGACGTTTACCGGCATCTCGATGCCGGGAGTGGGGGAAGTGTGCTGGTAGGACTTCTCGATAGGTCTACCCTCCTTCTCGCGACGCTGGCTCCACTTGCCCTGTCCGGGAAACAAGCCCCGGTCCGATGACGCCGCGCAGCCAGTTGACGCCTTTATTCCGGCCACGTCAAGGCGCCTTTGGCGCGAACGATCACCGGCTTCGAGGCCCAGATCGCGGTGGCTTGCGCTGGGTCAACGCGACACGGTCGCACCTCGCCGCGGGCCCGCGGCAGCGCTTCGAACGCACAGTGCCTTTCCCTGCCGCTGCCGTGTCGGACCAGAGAACGCCCGGGCGCCGCGAGGCGCCGAGCCAGGCGCGGCGCCTGATGAGTGTCGGTGGCAGCCCGAACTGATACGCTGTCTTGTCGCGAACGCGGGCCCAACGGATCCTGCGTGCGTGGCCGCCGACATCCGGATCATGAGCAGAGCGAATCCGCCACCACAGGGGCGTCTTGCGCGCGGGCGCCGCGTTCGCGACACCCGCGTTGACGGTTGCCGTCGCGGCTGTGGTTGCGGCGCTGCTGGCCGACCCATGCGCCGAGGGGCCCCGGCGAGGGCTACTGCAGCATTGCTGCCTGGCCTGCTCGTTGCCGTCCGGCCCGAGGCCCTGCGCATCGAGGCCGCCACCACCACGCTGATGTTCGGCTTCCAGGATGACGTCGTGATCCGTGTGCGTGAGCAAGGGCAGGGCATCGTCGTCGATGCACGCTGCGTGTCGCGCGAGGGCCGCAGCGACGATTGCGCGAATGCCCGGCGCGTCCGTGCCTTCCTGTGCAAGCGGGCCGCGGCGTGAGGCCGCCTGCGTCGTCACGCGAGCGCACGACCATGCGCGGACGCCGTCCCCGGCATCATCACCATGTGTACGTCGTCGAACTGTCCGACCGCGTCTGGAACGAGCCCGCGTTTCGTCGGGCCAATCCCGAGTACCGGCTCGGAAAGCCCTTCGTCTACGTGGGCATGACCGGGCTCGACCCGGATCTGCGCCTGGACCGTCACAAGGCCGGTATCCAGGCCAACCGCTTCGTATTCGAGTACGGCCTGCGCTTGCTGCCGCAGCTCTACGAGGTCTTTAACCCGATGCCCTACGAGGCTGCACGCGAGATGGAAGTCGAACTCGCCATCGGTCTGCGCGAAAGCGGCTACGGGGTCTGGCAGGCGTGATGCATCTCGATGTGCCCTTGCTCGACACGGCGCCGTCGGTCGGTCAGGGTCGCGGCACTGCGCAAGGATCGGTGCCGGGCGCCCGCACATCGATGCGGCACGCACTCACATCGCGCGTTCCCACCACGCGCCCTCGAGCGCCCCGCGCAGATGCTCGATGAACGAACTCACCTTCCCCGGCACGAGCTTGGGCGACGGAAACACTGCGTGGATCTCCTGCGTGGGCAACGTGTAGCGCTCCAGGATCGGCTTGACGCTGCCGTCGGCCACCGACTCTCGCGCCACGTACCACGGCAGGATCGCGATGCCGAGGCCCTCGCGCGCGGCCACCAGCACGGCCGACAGGTTGTTCGATCGCAGCGGGCCGTGCACCGGCACCACCTGCTCGCGGCCGTCGGGGCCGGTCAGCATCCAGCGGTCGTCGCCCTGCACCGTGCTGTAGACCAGGCAGGCGTGTTGCGAGAGGTCCATCACCTGCTTGGGCGTGCCTTGCGTCTTGAGGTACGACGGCGCGGCAACCATGAGCCACGGATTCTGGCCGAGCCAGCGCGCGCCGAGCGTGGAGTCGGCCAGCCGGCCCATGCGGATGGCCAGGTCGATGCCCTGTTCGACCATGTTGACGTAGCGGTCGTCGAAGCTCAGGTCCACGGTCAGGCTCGGGTGCTCGCGCATGTACTTCATCGCCAGCGGAACCACCACGCGGCGCCCGAACGCGACCGACGTCGACACGCGCAGCGTCCCGCCCACGCCGCTCTGCATCAGCGTGGCCAGGTTGTCGGCGGCCTCGATCTCGTGGGCGATCGCCTTGCACTTGTCGTAGTACAGCGTGCCGACCTCGGTGGGGCTGACGCCGCGGGTGGTCCGATGCAGCAGGCGCGCGCCCAGCCGCTGCTCCATCGTGGCGACGGCCTTGGTGGCGGTCGGCTGGGTGATGCCGAACTCGGCCGCCGCCTTCGAAAAGCTGCCGGTCTCGACGATGCGGGTGAACAGGATGACGGCCGTGACGCGGTCCATGATGGAGCGCATTCTGCGCCGGACGGCCCATGGTATTCCGCTGCGGAATAGCAAAGATGCCCTGACTGGGATTGCCGCGGGCCCCGCGCTGGCCGACCATTGGTGAAGTCGGAGATCAACCCTTTCAGGAGTGCGCAATGGCGATGATGAAGGCCGCAATGGCCGCAGTGCTGGTGATGGAAAAGGAAGGCATCACGCAGGCCTTCGGGGTGCCGGGCGCGGCGATCAATCCGCTGTACGCTCAGCTGCGCGAGCGCCAGTCGATCAGCCACATCCTGGCGCGCCACGTCGAGGGCGCCTCGCACATGGCCGAGGGTTACACGCGTGCCCGTCCGGGCAACATCGGCGTGTGCATCGGCACCAGCGGCCCGGCGGGCACCGACATGATCACCGGCCTGTACTCGGCCATCGCCGACAGCATCCCGATCCTGTGCATCACCGGCCAGGCGCCGCGCGCGCGGCTGTACAAGGAGGACTTCCAGGCCGTCGACATCGAGTCGATCGCCAAGCCGGTGACCAAGATGGCCGTCACCGTGCGCGAGCCCGCGCTGGTCCCGCGCGTGTTCCAGCAGGCTTTCCACGTCATGCGCTCCGGCCGCCCGGGCCCGGTGCTGATCGACCTGCCGATCGACGTCCAGATGGCCGAGATCGAGTTCGACATCGACACCTACGAGCCGCTGCCGGTGTACAAGCCCGCGGCTACGCGCAAGCAGATCGACAAGGCGCTGGACATGCTGGCGGCCGCCCACAAGCCGCTGATCGTGGCTGGCGGCGGGATCTTCAATGCCGACGCGTCGGATCTGCTGGTCGAGTTCGCCGAGCTGACCGGCGTGCCGGTGATCCCCACGCTGATGGGCTGGGGCAGCATCCCCGACGATCACCCGCTGATGGCCGGCATGTGCGGCCTGCAGACCAGCCATCGCTACGGCAACGCGACGATGCTGGCCAGCGACTTCGTGCTCGGCATCGGCAACCGCTGGGCCAACCGCCACACCGGCTCGGTCGAGACCTACACCAAGGGCCGCAAGTTCGTGCACGTGGACATCGAGCCGACCCAGATCGGCCGCGTCTTCAACCCCGACTTCGGCATCGTCTCCGACGCCAAGGCGGCACTGCAGCTGTTCGTGCAGGCCGCGCGCGAGCGCAAGGCGGCCGGCAAGTTGAAGGACTACAGCACCTGGGCCGCGCGTTGCGCGGAGCGCAAGAAGCTGATGCAGCGCAAGACGCACTTCGACAACATCCCGGTCAAGCCGCAGCGCGTGTACGAGGAGATGAACAAGGCCTTCCCGCGTGACACCGTGTACGTCTCGACGATCGGCCTGAGCCAGATTGCCGGCGCGCAGTTCCTGCATGTCTACGGTCCTCGCCAGTGGATCAACTGCGGTCAGGCCGGCCCGCTGGGCTGGACGATCCCCGCCGCGCTGGGCGTGGTCGCCGCGGACCCGACACGCACCGTGGTCGGCCTGTCGGGCGACTACGACTTCCAGTTCCTGATCGAGGAGCTGGCCGTGGGTGCGCAGTTCAACCTGCCCTACGTGCAGGTGCTGGTGAACAACAGCTACCTGGGCCTGATCCGCCAGGCACAGCGGGGCTTCGAGATGGACTACTGCGTCCAGCTGGCCTTCGAGAACCAGAACGTCGACGATCCCAACTTGAAGGGCTATGGTGTCGACCACCAGGCGGTCGTCGTCGGGCTCGGCTGCAAGGCGCTGCGCGTGACCGACCCGGCCAAGATCCAGGACGGGCTGAAGGAGGCCATGGCGCTGGCCCAGAAGCACCGCGTGCCGGTGGTGGTGGAGGTTATCCTCGAGAAGGTCACGAACATCGCGATGGGCACCGAGATCGATGCCATCAACGAGTTCGAGGACATCGAGTGCCTGCACCCGGAAGGCCGTGAAGGACTGATCGCCGCCGGCCTGCTGGAATGAGCCCTGAGACTGCACCGAGGAGACCAGCCATGCCGAAGTTCGCCGCCAACCTCACGATGCTGTTCAACGAGGTGCCGTTCCTCGACCGCTTCGACCGCGCTGCCAAGGCCGGTTTCGATGCGGTGGAGTTCCTGTTCCCCTATTCGTTTGCAACGGCCGACATCCAGGCGCGCCTGAAAGCGAACGGGCTCAAGCTCGTGCTGCACAACCTGCCGGCCGGCGACTGGGACGCCGGCGAGCGCGGCATCGCCTGCCATCCCGACCGCATCGCCGAATTCCGCGAAGGCGTGGCGCGCGCCGTCGAGGTCGGCACGGCGCTGGGCGTGCCGCAACTCAACTGCCTGGCCGGCAAGGCACCAGCGGGTGTCGACGAGGTGCTGCTGCGCAAGACCTTCGTCGCGAACCTGAAGCACGCCGCTGCCGAGCTGAAGAAGGCCAAGCTGAAGCTGCTGATCGAGCCGATCAACACCTTCGACATCCCGGGCTTCTATCTCAATCGCACGGCGCAGGCGGTCTCGATCCTCGACGAGGTCGGCGCCGACAACGCGTTCGTCCAGTACGACATCTACCACGCTCAGCGCATGGAGGGCGAGCTGGCAGCAACGATGAGCAAGCACCTGCTGCGCATCGGGCACATCCAGCTGGCCGACAACCCGGGCCGCAACGAGCCAGGCACGGGCGAGATCAACTACGCCTTCCTGTTCGCGCACCTCGACCGCATCGGGTACGCGGGGTGGATCGGCTGCGAGTACAAGCCTGCAGCGGGCACGGAGGCCGGCCTCGGCTGGCGCCAGCGCCTGGCCCACTGATCACACCCATTCCCAACACGAGGAAAAGACCATGACCACCGCCTCTCTCAAGCTCGGCTTCATCGGCCTGGGCATCATGGGCACGCCGATGGCGGGCCATCTGCTGAAGGCCGGCCACAAGGTCTTCGTGCACTCGATCCCCTCGATCCCCGAGGCCGTCTTGAAGGCCGGCGCCACCGCCTGCGCCAGCGGCAAGGAAGTCGCACAGAAGGCCGACATCATCTTCGTGATGGTGCCCGACACGCCGCACGTCAACGACGTGCTGTTCAGCGAGAACGGCGTCGCCGCCGGCATCACCAAGGGCAAGACCGTCGTCGACATGAGCTCGATCTCGCCGATCGAGACCAAGGTCTTCGCCAAGAAGATCAATGCGCTGGGCTGCGACTACCTCGACGCGCCGGTCTCGGGCGGCGAGGTCGGCGCGAAGAACGCCACGCTGTCGATCATGGTCGGCGGCGACGAGGCGGTCTTCGCGAAGGTCAAGCCGCTGTTCGAGCTGATGGGCAAGAACATCACCCTGGTCGGCGGCAACGGCGATGGCCAGACCGCGAAGGTGGCCAACCAGATCATCGTTGCACTCAACATCGAGGCGGTGGCCGAGGCGCTGCTGTTCGCGGCCAAGGCCGGCGCCGATCCGGCGCGCGTGCGCCAGGCCCTCATGGGCGGCTTCGCCTCGTCGAAGATCCTCGAGATCCACGGCGAACGCATGGTCAAGCGCACCTTCGACCCGGGCTTTCGCATCGAACTGCATCAGAAGGACCTGAACCTGGCGCTGTCCAGCGCGCGCTCGCTGGGGGTTTCGCTGCCCAACACCGCCACGGCGCAGGAGCTTTTCAACGCGTGCGCGGCCCACGGTGGCAAGGCCTGGGATCATTCGGCGATGGTGCGGGCGCTGGAGAAGCTGGCCAACTTCGAGATCGGCGACAAGACCGCTTAGGTATCGCCTGGCCTGGTGGGCGCCTAAGATCGGTGCGATGCCGCCGATCGACGACGCCTCCATCGACATGCTCGCCCTGTGGCTGGCCGAAGAGCCTGCCGTTCTGGTCTGCGTGACCTCCACCAAGGGCTCGGTGCCGCGCGAAGCCGGCACCTGGATGGCGGTGTTCGCCCGCCGCGTGCTCGGCACTGTGGGCGGCGGGCATCTCGAACACGAGGCGATCGGGCTTGCGCGCTCCGCGCTGGACGGCAGCACGCTGGATCCCGAACGCCGCTTCGCGCTCGGGCCGTCGCTCGGGCAATGTTGCGGCGGCGTGATGCACCTGAGCTTCGAGCGCGTCGAGTCCGCCGGTGCGGCTGCGCTGCGTGAGCGGTTGCGGGCCGAGCAGAATGCGCACCGCATGCCGGTGGCACTGTTCGGAGGCGGGCATGTGGGCCGGGCGATCGTTCGTGCCCTCGTGCCGCTGCCGGTGCGCGTGCATTGGATCGACAGCCGCGACGAGATCTTTCCCGCGGACCTGCCGCCCCACGTGGTGGCCGAACACTCGGCGCCGGTCGAATCGGCGGTGCGCGACCTGGTGCCCGGATCGCGTGTGCTGATCATGAGCTTCTCGCACGCCGAAGACCTGCAGGTCGTCGCGCAGTGCCTGACCCGCATTCGTGAGCGCGATGACCTGCCTTTCGTGGGCCTGATCGGCAGCAAAAGTAAATGGGGCACGTTCCGGCACCGGCTC
>JAOUIM010000430.1 GCA_029884035.1 Aquincola sp.
AGCCGATGCTGTCGGCGCCAGAGCCCGACGAGAAGACTGAGGGCACGGATCTTAGGCGCTCACCGGATCGATTGCACGCGATACCGGGCGTCGATGCCTGACCGACGCCCGCATCGCCAGGCGCACTACGCGTCGTAGCGGCCGGCGAGCATGGCCGCCTGCGGCCTTCCCTTGTGGCCGGCTTCCTGCAGGATCGGCGGCACGCTGGGGTCGGAGACGAAGTTCTTGAAGCCGGCTTCGTCCCAGTCGAAGATCACCCAGACCCGGTTGGGTTCGCTCGGATCGCGGAACACGGCCGAGCCCTTGGACCCGTACTGCTGGCGCTTCTCGGCGCCCTTGGTCGAGAAGATCTTGAGGAAGCGGTCGACGTCTTCGACCTGGGTGGTGGCGAGCATCATGGTTGTCTCCTTGGGTTGAAGTGCCGGCGCGCTGCGCCGGCGGGGTTGAAAGCAGTTCAGACGCGGGCCATCTCGACCAGGCGTTCCTTGGGGTCAATCGCCCCCAGGTCCTGGATGACCTGGAAGCGGCCGCTGCGCGCCTGCGCGAGGTACATGTTCATCCGCACGTGGTGCTGGCCGGGCACCATGGCAGCCGGGCCGCCCGGACCCTGGGCGATGCGGGCATGGTCGAGGGCTGCGATGACCTTGTCCTGGTCGAGCGAGCCGGCCTCGCGCACCGCGGCTTCCCACAGCTTCAGGCCGCGGTACATGCCGGTGCTCGCGCTGCCGGCGGTGAACTTGGCGCCGCCCGGGTAGAGCTGGTTGTAGCGCGCGAGCAGCTGCCGGCTGAAGGGGTCGCCGACGGTCTGGTAGTAATCCAGGCAGCTGTAGATGCCTTCCACATGCGCGGCCGGCAGCATGCCGAGGAAGTTCTCCTCGAAGTAGGTGCAGACGACCTTGCCGCCGCGCTTCGCGAACCCGGCGTCGTGAAGCTGCTCGAGGAACGGCGCGAACCCGGGCGGGACGGTGGTGTTGAAGACGACCTGGGTGCCGCTGGCCATGATCTTCTCGATTGTCTTGCCGTAGTCGCTGTGGTCGAGCGGGTAGTACTCCTCGCCGGTGATCGTGCCGCCGTGGGCCGTGACCACCTCGCGCACCTTCTGGTTCATCACGTGCGGCCAAATGTAGTCGGCCGACGGCAGGTAGAACTTGCGGGCGTCGGTCTGCTGCATCAGCCAGGGGATCAGCGGCTCGACCTGTTGCGCCGGCACCGGGCCGGTGCAGAAGATCAGCGGGTCGCTTTCCTGGCCCTCGTACTGCTCCGGGTAGATGTAGAGCTTCCTGGCCTGCACGACGACCGGGCCCTTGATGGCCTGCCGGGTCGAGCTGTAGATGCCGCCCAGCACGACGTCGACCTTGTCCTGCTGTACCAGCTTGGCCGCCTTGACAGCGGCCACGGCGTCGTCGGTGGCGCTGTCCTCGAGCACCAGCTCGATGCGGCGTCCGAGCAGGCCACCGCCGGCGTTGATCTCGTCGATCACCATCCGGGCCACGTTCGCGTTGGCGATGCCGAGGAAGGACAAGGGACCGCTCTGGTCGGTGATGACGCCGACCTTGATGGCAGATTGAGTCATGGCAATAAGCTCCTGTGAAAAGACGTTGTCGGTGAAGGGCGTGGGGTGGTCGGGCAACCCGGGTCGCTACGCCCAGAAGGCGTCCCAGGCGTGGAGGTCGAAGAAGTGTTCGCGGCCGCTGACGATCCGGCCGTTGCGCACCTCGAACTCGATGCAGCAGTCCACTTCCAGGCGAGCGCCATTGCGCACGCCGCTGTTGTGATGCAGGCCCACCACGCGGCCGTCCTCACTGGCCAGCACCTGCTGCAGCGCGGCCGTGAACGTGCCGTGGGTCTCGCCGCCATAGCGGCTGAATTGCGCGAACACCGCCGCGCGGCCGCGGTGTTCGCCGGCCATCGGGCTGCGGCCGGGCGTGTGCCACGAGGCGCGCTCGTCGAACAGTTCGTGCAGCGCCTTGATGTCGCCGGTGTTGAAGGCGTGGTAGCCCCTGCGCACGACGTCGGCGTGTTCAGCGGCTCGTGCCGTGCCACTCCGGTGCTGGGTCATCGCGCTCATGTCGGGGTCTCCTTCGGTGGGCCGCCGCGTCGTCTTCGTCGGCAGCCGCACTGTGCGGCGGCGACGCCGTTGGCGTCCTCAAGCGGAGGCCAAACGATGTGAAGCGTTCCTAAGGCGGGCCCGGCGGGCCACAATGGCCGGGCCTGCGACGTCCGGCTGTCTCGCTCGGAGCGGCGCGGTTATGCAAGAGGAGAGTCTTGGACGCGGTCTTCATGGCGGGCGGGTTCGAGGTGCGACCGGCAGAACGCCGCGTGCTCGCGCACGGCGAGCCGGTGCCGCTGGGCGCGCGCGCCTTCGACCTGCTGCTGACGCTGATCGAGCAGCGCGAGCGCGTGGTGGGCAAGGACGAACTGATCGCGCGCGTGTGGCCCGGCGTGGTGGTGGAGGAGAACAACCTCACCGTGCAGATCTCGTCGCTGCGCAAGGTGCTGGGCAATGCGGCGATCACGACCGTGACGGGTCACGGCTACCGCTTCACGTTACCCCTGTTGAGCGCCGAGTCCGCCCGCGTTGCGGCGCCGCCGGCGGCGGCATCGCCGTCGCACGACCTGCCCGTGCTCGCGGTGCTGGCCTTCGACAACCAGTCGAGCGACGCCGAGATGCAGTACTTCTCCGACGGCGTGAGCGAGGAGATCATCCAGCGCCTGTCGCGCGGGACCCAGCTCAAGGTGATCGGCCGTACCTCGAGCTTCCAGTTCCGCGGCGAACGCAAGGCCGAGGCAGCCGAACGCCTGGCCTGCTCGCACGTGCTCGACGGCTCGATCCGGCGCGTAGCGGGGCGCGTGCGCATCAGTGCACACCTGATGGAGGCGTCGTCGCGCACGACCCTGTGGTCGGACCGCTATGACCGGGGCCTGGAGGACATCTTCGCGGTGCAGGACGAGATCTCCGAGGCGATCGCCCGGGCGCTCGACCAGACGTTCTCCAGCTTCTCGACGAGGGCGGTCGATCCTGCGGTCTACGACCTGTACCTGCGCGCCAGCCCGAAGTCCTATGCGCCAGACGATCTGCGCACCTGCGTCGGCCTGCTGGAAGTCGTGGCCCAGCGTGCCCCGCATTTCGTCGAGGCCTGGGGGCGGCTGGCCTACCTGCGCGGCTTCCTGCACGTGTACCTGCCGTTCGCCGAACGGGCAGAGAGCGCGGCACGCGTCGCGCGCGAGGCCTCGCACGCGCTG
>JAOUIM010000431.1 GCA_029884035.1 Aquincola sp.
AGTCGCCGTCGTCCACCACCTTGTAGATCAGCTCCTTGATCTCGTAGGGCTTGTTCGGCGTGTCCGGCACCAGCGTGTTGAGCGACGCATCGAGGCGGTCGGCCGGATCGCCGCTGCCGCGCACCGGCGGCTTCTCACGGTTGTTCAGCGGCAGGTAGTTGAAGAATCGGCGCAGCAGCGCGATCGCCTCGACGTCGTTCTCAAAAGCCAGGTCGGCCACGCCGCTCTTGGTCGTGTGCGCGATCGCGCCGCCCAGTTCCTCGGCCGTGACCTCCTCGTGCGTCACGGTCTTCACGACTTCGGGGCCGGTCACGAACATGTAGCTGCTGTCCTTGACCATGAAGATGAAGTCGGTCATCGCCGGGCTGTAGACCGCACCGCCCGCACACGGGCCCATGATCAGGCTGATCTGCGGGATCACGCCCGAGGCCATGACGTTGCGCTGGAACACCTCGGCATAGCCGCCGAGCGAAGCCACGCCTTCCTGGATGCGCGCGCCGCCCGAGTCGTTCAGCCCGATCACCGGTGCGCCGACCTTCATCGCCTGGTCCATCACCTTGCAGATCTTCTCGGCATGCGCCTCGGACAGCGCGCCGCCGAAGACGGTGAAGTCCTGGCTGAACACGAACACCAGCCGGCCGTTGATCATGCCGTAGCCGGTGACGACACCGTCACCCGGGACCTTGTTGGCCTGCATGCCGAACTCCGCGCAGCGGTGTTCGACGAACATGTCCCACTCCTCGAAGCTGCCGGAGTCGAGCAGCAGCTCGATGCGCTCTCGTGCACTGAGCTTGCCCTTGGCATGCTGCGCGTCGATGCGCTTCTGCCCTCCGCCCAGCCGCGCCGCGGCACGCTTCTTCTCGAGCTGTTCGATGATGTCGTGCATGTCAGTGCCTCCCGGGTGTTGCCGGCGGCAGCGAACGCGGTGAGCCGATCGGATTCATGAGAGTCTCCTCGTCAGGTCTTGAACAGGTCAAGCAACGCGCGCGCGGCCATCGTGGGCGCCGTGCGGGATTCGTCGACCGCCGCCAGCGTGCGCGGCAACGCGTGGCGCACACCCGGATGGCTCTTGAAATCCGCCAGCAGTCGCGCCTGCACGATGTCCCACAGCCAGGCCTCGCGCTGGGCGCGGCGCCGCGCATCGAAGGCGCCACTGGCGCGGCGCTCGTTCGCCTCGGCCTGCACTGCCTGCCAGAAGGCCTCGATGCCCTCGCCCTTGACCGCGCTGAGCTGCAGCACCGGCACCCTGCGCTGGCCGGCGCGGCCGTGGAAACCGAAGATGCGCAGCGCACTCGTGATCTGCGCGCGCGCGCGCGTGGCGGCGGCGGCGTCGAGGTCGGTCTTGTTGATGGCCACCAGGTCGGCCAGCTCCATCACGCCACGCTTGATCGCCTGCAGGTCGTCGCCCGCGTTGGGCAGTTGCAGCAGCACGAACAGGTCGGTCATGCCGGCGACGGCCGTCTCGCTCTGGCCCACGCCGACCGTTTCGACGATCACGATGTCGAAGCCCGCGGCCTCGCACAGCAGCAGCGCCTCGCGCGTGTGCTCGGCCACGCCACCCAGCGCACCTGAGGTCGGGCTCGGCCGGATGAAGGCGGCGCCGTGGACCGACAGGCGCTCCATGCGCGTCTTGTCGCCGAGGATCGAGCCGCCCGAGACCGAGGACGACGGGTCCACCGCGAGCACCGCGATGCGATGGCCCTGCGCGATCAGATGCAGTCCGAGCACTTCGATGAAGGTGCTCTTGCCCACGCCCGGCACGCCCGAGATGCCGATGCGCAACGACTGGCCGGTGTGCGGCAGCAACGCGTCGAGCAGCGCGTCGGCGCGCGCGCGGTGATCGACGCGCGTCGATTCGATCAGCGTGATGGCCTTGGCCAGCGCGCGGCGGTCGCCGCGCGTCACGGCCTCGGCCAGCGGCGCATGGGTCACACGACTCCCCATGCCGTGCGATCAGCTGCGCGCAGCGACGGCATCGCATTCACGACCCGACGGCCTTCTTGATCTGCTCGAGCACGTCCTTCGCGCTCACCGGAATCGGCGTACCCGGGCCGTAGATGCCCTTGACGCCCGCCGCCTGGAGGAACTCGTAGTCCTGTCGTGGCACGACGCCGCCGACGAAGACGATGATGTCGTCGGCGCCGTGCTTGTGGAGTTCCGCGATGATCGCCGGCACCAGCGTCTTGTGGCCCGCCGCGAGCGTCGAGACGCCCACCGCGTGGACGTCGTTCTCGATCGCCTGGCGCGCGCATTCCTCCGGGGTCTGGAACAGCGGACCGATGTCGACGTCGAACCCGAGGTCGGCGAAGGCGGTCGCGACGACCTTGGCGCCGCGGTCGTGGCCGTCCTGGCCCAGCTTGGCGATCATCACGCGCGGGCGGCGGCCATGCGCCTGCGCGAAGGCGGCGATCTCGGCCTTCAGCTGTTCCCAACCCTCGGCACTGTCGTAGGCTGCTGCGTACACCCCGGTCACCTTCTGTGTGTCGGCGCGATGGCGCCCCCAGACCTTTTCCAGCGCATCGCTGACCTCGCCGACCGTGGCACGCAGGCGGATCGCCTGGATGCTCAGGTCGAGCAGATTGCCCTGGCCGCTTTGCGCGCAGGCCGTGAGTGCATCCAGCGCGGTGCGCACTTTGGCCGGATCGCGGGCCGCACGCAAGGCCTTCAGGCGCGCGATCTGGTTCTCGCGCACCGCGTGGTTGTCGACCTCGCGGATCTCGAGCACGTCATCGTTCGCGGACCTGTACTTGTTGACGCCGACGATCACGTCGGCGCCGCTGTCGATGCGCGCCTGCTTGGCTGCCGCGCTGGCCTCGATCTTGAGCTTGGCCCAACCGGAGTCGACCGCCTTCGTCATGCCGCCCATCGCGTCGACTTCCTCGATGATCGTCCACGCCGCATCCGCGAGCTCCTGGGTGAGTCGCTCCATCATGTAGGCGCCGGCCCACGGATCGACCACGTCACAGATGTGCGTCTCCTCCTGGATGATGACCTGGGTATTGCGCGCGATGCGGGCGGCGAAGTCGGAAGGCAGCGCGATCGCCTCGTCGAACGAATTGGTGTGCAGCGACTGGGTGCCGCCGAACACTCCGGCCATGGCCTCGATCGCGGTGCGCACGATGTTGTTGTAGGGATCCTGCTCGGTCAGCGACCAGCCCGAGGTCTGGCAATGCGTGCGCAACATCATCGACCGCGGATTCTTCGGCCCGAACGCCTGCA
>JAOUIM010000432.1 GCA_029884035.1 Aquincola sp.
CTCAACCTGACCCACAGTGAACCGCAGCCACGGTTCGTTGCACGTTATGGCCAGCGCACGACATCCGTCGCGGCCTGGCTCGATGCCTTTACGCCTGCGGCCATGCGCGACTGGGCTGCAGGCCTGGGGATCGAGACCTTCGTCGGCACGTCGGGCCGCGTATTCCCGAACGACTTGAAGGCCGCGCCGCTGCTGCGGGCCTGGCTGCACCGCTTGCGCCAGCGCGGCGTCGCCTTCCACATGCGGCACCGCTGGGTGGGCTGGGCAGGCGACGGTGCGCTGCACTTCGCGGCCCCGGCGGGCGATGTCGTCGTGCGACCGCGTGCGACCGTGCTCGCACTCGGCGGGGCGAGCTGGCCGCAGCTCGGATCCGATGCGTCTTGGCTGCCGTGGCTGGCCGAGGCCGGGGCCGAGGTGGCGCCTCTGAAGCCCGCCAATTGCGGGTTCGACGTCGCGCCACTGTGGAGCGAACACCTTCGGACCCGGTTCGCCGGCGCGCCGATCAAGCCGGTCGTGTTGCGTCTGGGGGATCCGCGCGCGCCGACCTTCGAACGCCAGGGCGAGTTCGTGCTGAGCGAGTACGGCATCGAGGGCAGCCTCGTCTATGCCGCGAGCGCGGCGATTCGCGACGCGATCGAGGCGCACGGCAGCGCGACGATCACGCTCGACCTTCTGCCTGCTTATGACGCCGCGCGCGTGGCCCGCGAAGTGGCACATCCGCGCGGCGCACGCAGCCTGTCGTCGCACCTGAAGAGCCGCTGCGGCCTTGCGGGCGCCAAGGTCGCGCTGCTACACGAACTGCTGCCGCGCGCGGCGATCGACGACCCGGCGCGCCTGGCCGCCGCGATCAAGGCACTGCCGATCGCGCTGGCGGCGCCGCGCCCGATCGCCGAGGCGATCAGCAGCGCCGGCGGCGTGCGGCTCGAATCGCTCGACGCGCACTTGATGCTGCGCAGCCGCCCTGGCGTGTTCTGTGCCGGCGAGATGCTCGACTGGGAGGCGCCCACCGGCGGCTACCTGTTGCAGGCCTCGATGGCCAGCGGACGGATCGCAGGCGAGGGTGCGCGTCGCTGGCTGGCCGCTTAGCCGTTGCCCGCCGCCTGCGCCGCGCGCTGCCGCGCATGGTGGTAGGCGCCCTGCGGGATGTACAGCAGGTCCGCGATGCGCCACATCACATGCCGCTCGTGCGCGCTCAGGTGGCCGTCGGCATAGGCCACGCGCCACATCAGCTCGATCATGCGCAGCTTGGCGGGCATGTCGAAGCGTTCGTTGATGCGCGCGGTGAAGGCGTAAAGGTCGGTGGCCTGGTGCGCCGTCGCCTCGGCCAGTTCCGCCAGGCGCTGCGCTTCGTCGTCGGCGAGGTCGAACTTGTCGCGCAGCGCCTCGAGCACGGCAACGCGCTCGCTCGCATGGAATGTCGTGTCCGCGCGCATCACCTCGACCAGCATCACGGCGGTGGCCAACCGCAGTGCGTGCTCGGCTGCGTGCGTATCGCTGCCGGTCGCAACGGGCTGCAGCGCGTTGAACAGGTCCTTGATCGTCTGGAGCATTCGATCATGATGGCATGCCATGCCCCGGTGCGCCGCTTGGTGTCCTGCCGACCCGTCCGGTAGCATGGCGGCGACCACCATGCTGCACCGCTCCGTCTCGCTGCTGCTGAACATCGCGCACGCGATTGATCACCTGTTCCTGCTGATTTTCGCGACCGCGGTCGCCGCCATTGCGCGGGACTTCGGCCTGGCGCGCTGGGAGGACCTGATGCCCTACGGCGCCGGCGCCTTCCTGCTGTTCGGCCTCGGCTCGCTGCCGGCCGGCAAGCTCGGCGACCAGTGGGGCCGTCGCCAAATGATGCTGGTGTTCTTCTTCGGCATGGGCGCCTCGGCACTGCTGATCGCCACCTCGAGCGGGCCGTGGCCGCTGGCCGCGGCACTCACCCTGATGGGCGCTTTCGCGTCGATCTATCACCCGGTGGGCATTCCGATGCTGGTGCAGCAGGCGCGCAACCCGGGCGCCACGATCGGCGTCAATGGACTGGCGGGCAATCTTGGCATTGCCGCAGCGGCGATCGTGACCGGATTCCTCGTCGAACACGCGGGCTGGCGTGCGGCCTTCGTCGCGCCGGGCCTGGCCTGCATGGTGTTCGGGACGCTGTTCTGGTGGCGCGTGCCGCGCGAGACCGAGCCGCCCGCACAGCGCACGCGCAAGGCGTCGATCCCACTGGCGCCGGGGCAGCTCGCACGCGTCCTCACGGTGATGACCCTGGCTTCCGCCTCGGGGGGGTTGATCTTCAACCTCACGACCAACGGCAACGGCCAGATGTTGGGCGAGCGGCTCGTAGCGCTTGCGCAGGATCCGTCCACGCTCGGGCTGCTGCTGGGCGCGGTGTACGCGGTCGCGTCGGTGGCGCAGGTGATCGTGGGTCGACTGATCGACCGCTATCCCTTGAAGCCGATGTGGCTCGTGATCGTGCTCGCGCAGGCGCCGATGCTCGCCATGGCTGCCATCGCCCCCGGCTGGTGGGCCTGGCTCGCGTTGCTGGGCTCGATGGTGTTTGTCTTCGGCGCGATCCCCTTCACCGACGCGACGATCGTGCGCTTCGTCGACGACCGCATTCGCAGCCGCGTGGCGGGTGTGCGCCTGGCGGTGTCGCTGGCGATCAGCTCGAGCGCGGTGTGGGCGCTCGGCCCGGCAGTCAAGGCGGCCGGCTTCGCGACGCTGTTCGGCGTGATGGCCGGCGTCGCACTCGGCACCGCGGCGCTGCTGCTGCTGCTGCCGCCCGAGCAGGAACGCCGCGCGCCCTGAAGGCGCCGGCGCTCCGGTCAGGTCTTCCGCCGCAGCGCCCGCGCCTTCTTCGCTGCGGCAGGCCTGCGCCGCGGCGCGGGTTTCTTCTTCGCGGCGGCCTGCGGCGCGCCGGGGAGCACGGACCTCAGGAGCGTCTCGCAGTCGGCCCGGGACATGCGCCGCGGCACCGGGTAGTTCATGTCCGCCTCGTGGCAGGCGGCGCGCGCGAGTTCGGGGATGTCGTCCTCGCGTAGCGCGTCGAGCGTGCGCGGCATGGACAGAGCGTCGTTGAGCGCCTGCACCGCGTCGACGAGCTTCTCGGCGGTGGCCCTATCGCCGTTGCTGCGCAGGCCCACGCGCTCGGCCAGTCTCGCCAGCCGCGGCGCCGCATCCGGCAGGCACCAGCGCAGCACCGGCGGCAGCATGATCGCGTTGGC
>JAOUIM010000433.1 GCA_029884035.1 Aquincola sp.
ATCCGGTGATGCAGGTTGAAGAATCGATGACCGCGGCGCACGAATGCGGTAGGGCAGGCGATGTACGCTATGCGGCCGCAGGCAGCGACCGGCGCACACCGTGCACGCGCAGCCGCACAGGCCCACTGCTCGCGCCAAGACCATGACCCTGCCTTCGCCCCACAACGATCCCCGCGCCTTCTTGCGCGCGCTGTACGACGCCGCGGTCGAGCGCGCCCAGCCAGCCATGCTGCTGGGCGAGCACCTGCCGCTGCCACCGCGGGGCCGCACCGTCGTGGTCGGCGGCGGCAAGGCCAGTGGCGCGATGGCCGCCGCGCTCGACGCCCTGTGGCCGCTGGCCGCTGCGTTGTCCGGCGTCGTGCTCACGCGCTACGACCACACGCCACCGTCGTACCGCGAGCGCCCCGGTCGGATCACGGTGCGTGAGGCGGCCCACCCGGTGCCCGACGAGGCCGGTCGCAAGGGCGCGATCGAGATGCTGGCCGCGGTGCGTGGCCTCACCAGCGATGACCTCGTGATCGCGCTCGTCTCCGGCGGCGGCTCAGCGCTGCTGTCGCTGCCGTCGCCCGGGCTGTCGTTCGCCGAGAAGCAGCAGATCAACCGCGACCTGCTCAGGAGCGGCGCATCGATCGACGAGATGAATTGCGTGCGCAAGCACCTGTCGGCGATCAAGGGCGGCCGCCTGGGTGCCGCGTGCGCGCCCGCGCCGGTACACACGCTGCTGATCTCCGACGTGCCTGGCGACGCGCCCGAGGTCATTGCCAGCGGACCCACGCTGCCCGACCCGACCACCTGCGCCGACGCGCTTCGGGTCATCGACCGCTACCGCATTGCGCTGCCGCCAGTGGCGCGCGCGGGTCTGGAGAACGGCACGTCCGAGACACCCAAACCCGGAGATCCACGTTTCGCCGGTCACCGCGTGCGCATGATGGCCACGCCGCTGATGAGCATGCACGCCGCCGCTGCACTTGCGCGCTCGGCGGGCATCGAGGCGCATGTGCTGTCCGACGAGATCGAAGGCGAATCGCGCGTCGTCGGCCAGGTGCACGCGGCGCTGGCGCGCGCCGTGGCACGTCGCGGCGAACCCTTTCGCAGGCCCTGCGTGATCCTGTCCGGTGGCGAAACCACCGTGACGGTGAAGAACAAGGGCGGCCGCGGCGGCCGCGCCACCGAGTTTCTGCTCGGCTGCGCGATCGCATTGCAGGGCGAGCCCGGGGTCCACGTGCTCGCGGCCGACACCGATGGCATCGACGGCGTGGAAGACAACGCCGGCGCGATCGTAGCGCCCGACACGCTCGCTCGCGCCATCGGCGCAGGCCTGTCCGCGCAGGGGCGCCTGGACGCCAACGACGCCTACAACTTCTTCGCGCCGCTGGGCGACCTCGTCGTCACCGGCCCGACGTTCACCAACGTCAATGATTTCCGCGCACTCCTGATCACGTGAGGCCCTAGCCAACGCCGCCACTGTGGCGGCCCAGTGACAGGCGCATCACCCCACTGCGCTCCCAGGCCTGGGCCTCCTCCTGCAGCAGGTACAGCGTGCGCGGCCGCGCCTCGGCCCAGCCGTCGGCCATGCGCAGTCGTGCCGCGTGGCCGTCGGTCTGCAGCGACAGTGCATCGTCGCGCACGTCGCCACGCGCGTGGCACTTGATGACCGCCAGGCGCAGTGCCATCACCTGGAGCACGAAGCGCCGATCGGTCATGGCCTCCTCGATCTTGCGCAGGCCGCCGCGCTGGCCGAGCACGATGGTGGCCAATGCGCGCTGCTGGGTCTGCGAGAACGCCGGTGCGTCGACGTGCGCCAGCAGGTAGGCACTGTGGCGATGGTGGTCGTGGTGCGAGACCATCAGCCCGATCTCGTGCAGGTCGGCGGCCCAGCCGAGCTCTCGCGCGCCCTCAGCATCGTCGGACGCGGCGTCCCTGAACAGCGCCTGGGCGACGCGTCTGACCCGTGTGGCCTGTGCGGTGTCGATCTCGAAGCGCCGCTGCAATTCGCGCACGCTGGCGTCGCGCCGGTCGCCGCCGGCTGCACTGGCGCGCGCGGCTGCGCCAACGCGCCGCGCGGCCAGCCGTTCGTGCAGGTCGATGATCACGCCCTGGCGCAGCGCACCGCGTGCCGGCGTCAGGCGCTCGATGCCGAATTGGGCCGCCAGCGTGTACAACAGCGCAAGGCCGCCGGCGATGACCGGCCGGCGTTCCACCTTCAGGCCAGGCAGATCGAGCTTGTCGACATGCCCCGCCGCTACGCAGCGCCCGATCAACCATTGCAGGTTGTTCGCCGTGATCAGGCCGTCGTCGCGTCCCGCTGCGGCGAGCACCTGCGACACCGCACCGACCGTCCCGGACGAGCCCAGCGCCTCCTCCCAGCAATCGGGCGCGAACGGCAGCAGCGCTTCCTCCAGCTCTGCGCCCGCGGCGACCTGCGCCGAGCGGAAGCGCGATGCGGTGAGCACGCCGTCGGCGAAGTGACGCATCGACAGGCTGACGCTTCCGACCGCGAACGACTCCGCCTTCGTCGCACGCTCACCCTGGCCGAGGATCATCTCGGTCGAGCGCCCGCCGATGTCGATCACAAGCCGGCGCTGGACGCTCGGCTGCAGGTGCGCGACGCCAGCGTAGATGAGACGCGCTTCTTCGCGGCCGGAGATGACCTCGATCGGTTGACCCAGCGCCGCCTGCGCGCGCAGCAGGAACGCGTCGCGGTTGCGGGCCTCGCGCAGGGTCTGCGTGGCCACGGCGCGAACCTGAGCCGGGGCGAAGCCGGCCAGCCGTGCGGCGAAGCGGCGCAGGCAGTCGAGCCCGCGCTCGGCTGCCTCGTCGGTCAGCAGGCCATTGCCGTCGAGACCCGCGCCGAGGCGCACCGTGTCCTTGATGTAGTCGATACGGCGGTACCGGCCACGCACGATCTGTCCGGTCTCGAGGCGAAAGCTGTTCGAGCCCATGTCCACCGCTGCGAGCGGCGCTTCGGTGGGCGGCAGGGGCTGCGTCGGCATGGCTTGCATTGTGCTTGGCGGCACGGGCGGCCCGGCCTGCCTAGAATCATCCGCTTTGCCGCCAGCCCTCAGCCCGTGGAGCCGCACTCGATATGACGCTGCTGTGGATCGTCGTTGCCACGCTGGCCGGTGGCGTGCTGTCGGTGGTGATTGCCGCGGCGCTGACGGTGCACGTGCTGGGCCGCATCGTCCGCAGCCTGGTCAGCCGG
>JAOUIM010000057.1 GCA_029884035.1 Aquincola sp.
GAGATGGCCGGCTGCTGGAGGTCACGAACGGCTGCTTCGTGGAAGCGAAACACGAAGAGCCAGCGCTGAGCAACGGGCAGCTTTGGAGAAACCCGAAGGTCGGGAGTGGGTCGCTATGGAAAGCTTTGCGTAGCGACCCCTATGCATAGTGCTCAACTATGCGTAGTTCACGATCCGGTCAGCGTGCTTCACGAGGAACGGTGGGCACGAGATTGAATTCGCTGCTCTGCATAGTCTTCGTTCGCCCACGGCAAGCGCTCGCAGTCGTGCTCATGCGAACGATGGGGCCACTGATTCCGGCTGCGGTGCGCGCTACCTCGGGAAGGCAGACGGCGGCGTGACTTCGAAGAACGTAGGCAACGCCAATGCGAGCTGCGGCGCGCACGCCGGCGGCCCCCAGACTATGCGTAGCTCTCGGTTCGCGATGGCGAGGTACTCGGGCATCGAGCTACGCATAGTCGGCATCTATGCATAGGGGTCGATCTCGCGCGCTCGGCGTGTGGGCTCGAATGATCGCGATGCGAGTGCAGCCGACCGTCGCGAGTCGATGCCCAGCGTCCCATTTGTCGCCGTTGCCGAGTTCCGCGATCTGCAGCGTCGCATGTACTGTTGAGTCGTCACCAGCCCATCGATGCCGCACCGTCAACCCATACTCGCGATCCATCTCGCACCTTGGCGCCCGGCTGTCGGCCACCGTCGTCGTCTCCGTCTCCAACGCTGCAGGCCCCTGGAGCGGCTCGGGGTGCGGGTTGCCGATGACCATCGCCAGGCAGCGCATGCTCCAAATTGCTCATTGCGCACGGCGGGGCCAGCGCCTACGTTGGAAGGACCGGCGGCGCCCCGCCGCCGCTGCCGAGGAGGCTCCATGTCCACCACCACCGCACCCGCCGCTTCCGTCGCCAGCCCGATTGCCGCCACGCAGGTCACCTGCATGCTGCCGGTCAAGGACCTCGACCGTGCGCGCCGCTTCTACGAGCAGCAGCTCGGTCTCGTGCCGATGGGGCTCAAGCCCGACGGCAAGTTCGTCTACCACTGCGGCGGCACCGAGCTGGCACTGTTCCCCAAGCCCGGCGGCACGAAGGCCGAGCACACGGCGATCAGCTTCAAGGTCGGGCGCATCGGCGACGCGGTGGCCGAGCTCAAGCGCCGCGGCGTGCGATTTGCCGACTACGACCTGCCCGGCCTGAAGACGATGGAGCACGTGTGCGTGCTCGGGTCCGAAAAGGCCGCCTGGTTCGAGGACACCGAAGGCAACATCCTGTGCCTGCACGAGGACATCGGGCCCTGAAGGCCGGCGTGCGTCGTCGCTTCAGACCCAGGGCTGCGGCAACTTCTCGCGCGCGATGACGGCCTGCGTGGCCGGCCGCTGCAGCATGCGCTCCAGGAAGGGCCCCACATGCGGCAAGGTGCGCGCGGGCCGGGACATCGCCCGTGTCCAGCGGCACAGCATGAAGGTGTACGGATCGAGTGCGCTGAATCGATCGCCCATCATCCAGGGCCCGCGGTGGGATACGAGGTGCGCTTCGATTTGGTCGAGCAGGCTCACAATGCGCGCCTCGGTCAGTGCCTTGACCTCGGACGCGCCGGCCGCGTTGCCCGGTGCGACGTAGCGGTCGGTGTAGAAATACATCGGCATCTGCGACTGCAGCGATGCCGACAGCCACACCAGCCACTTGTAGAAGTGCGCGCGCTCGGCCGTGCCCAGCGCCGGTGCCAGAGCGGCCGCTGGATGCGTGTCGACCAGGTGCAGCATGATCGCCGCCGTCTCGTAGAGCACCAGGTCGCCGTCGACCAGCACCGGGATCAGTCCGTTCGGGTTGAGCTTCAGGTACTCGGGCGACTTGTGCGCATTGTTCGCGCGGTCCACGAGCTTCAGCTCGAACGGCACGCCCAGCTCCTCGAGCAGCAGGTGCGGCGTGAAGCTGGCGTTGCCGGGGAAGTAGTGCAGCTGGATCATGGGCGCAGCGTCCTTGGCGTACAGGTCGGGCGGTGAGGGCCAGACCATTGTGCCGGGCCGCGGCACACACATGCGATCGTGCCAGACTGTGGCAATGAGCGAGGGCAGGCGGCGCGCGATCCACATCGAGTACGGCTTCGTTGCGCCGGCGTCGCGCGCACAGCGCGGCGCCGAGCTGGCCAATCCCTTGATCGACCTGCTGCGCGCGCTGCACGACACCGGCTCGATCAGCGCGGCCGCGCGCGCGATGGGCAGTTCCTACCGGCACACCTGGGGCCAGCTCAAGCACTGGGAGCAGGTGCTCGGCGCCGATCTGGTCGTCTGGGTCAAGGGACAGGCGGCGCGCCTGACGCCAGTGGCCGAGCGGTTGCTGTGGGCCGAGACGCGCGCGCGCAACCGGCTCGCGCCGCACATCGAGGCCTTGCGCAGCGAACTGGAACGCACGCTGGCATTGGCTTTCGACGCGGCGCACGAAGCGATCACGCTGTACGCCAGCCACGACCTGGCGCTGCCGCTGCTGCGCGATGCGGCCGAGGCACTGCACGACCTGCACATCGACCTGCGCTTTGCAGGCAGCACCGACGCGCTGGCGGCACTGGCGCACGGCCGTTGCGAGGTGGCAGGCTTTCACGTGCCGGCGGTCGAGGGCGGCGCGCTGCCGAGCTTCGCGCGTGCGTTGAAGGGCCTGCTCAAGCCGGGCCGCCACAAGCTGATTGCCAGCCATCGCCGCACGCAGGGGCTGATCGCCGCGGCGGGCAACCCGCTGGAGGTGCTGGGCATCGGCGACCTGGCGCGGCCCGGCATGCGCTTCGTCAACCGGCAGCCAGGCTCGGGCACACGCCTGTTCGCCGAGCACCTGCTGGCTGCCGCACGGATCGCGCCCGAGCGGGTGCACGGCTTTCACGGGCCTTGCGAGGACACGCATGTCGCGGTGGCCGCGGCGGTGGCCAGCGGCGCGGCCGACGTCGGGCTGGGCATCGCGCCGGCGGCGGCGCAGTTCGGCCTGCACTTCGTGCCGCTGGCCGAGGAGGACTACTACCTGGTGTGCCTGAAGGACGCGCTCGAACGCGAGGCCATCGGCCGTCTGCGCGCGCTGCTGGCCAGCCCCGCCTGGCACGAGGCGCTGGCCGCGCTGCCGGGCTGCACCGCGCACGCCGACGCGGGGCATGTGCTGGCGCTCACGCGCGCGCTGCCATGGTGGCGCTGGCGTGCGCCGCGCAAGCCGCCGTCGCCGGACGCCAAGGCCCGCGCTCGGTGACCACGGTCACAGATTGCGCGCCGGACCGGTGCTGCAATCGCGTCGCGGCTGCGCGGTGGCACCCTCGCCGGGCGCGGCCGACTCCACCACTCAAACCAGGAGCGACCCATGATCTTCGCCAAACTGCTCGTGTCCACGGCGCTGGCCGCAGCGGCCCTCGCACCCGCCCACGCGGGCGAGGTCCGCTTCCCCGACGACTTCCGGCTCTTCACGCACGTGACCACCGGCGTCGTGACGCCGGGCTTTGTCTTCAACGGTGTGGACCTCGGCGCGCAGGTGCCGGGGCTGCACAACATCTACGCCAACCGTCCGGCGCTTCAGGGCTACCGCAGCCTGGCAGACAGCGGCACCGCGCAGTTCAACAACGGTGCAGTGATCGCTTTCGACCTCTGGGAGCCCGGCGTGCTCGCCTCGGGCGCCGGCAGCTTCACCTTCCAGAAGCAGCGTCTCGCAGTGGCGGTGATGGAGAAGGACACGAAGAAGTACGCGGCCACCGGCGGCTGGGGCTTCCAGGTCTTCGCTGCCGGATCGCGTGCGCCGCTGCTCGACGCCGCGGCGCAGCAGCAGTGCTTCGGCTGCCACGCGATCACGCCGAACACCGACTTCGTGTTCAGCAAGCTGTCGAACTAGGGCAGTCTCACTCGCCCTCCCAGTAGTCGATCGCGCTCTTGTAGTTGGACAGGTGCACGAACTCGCCCTCGCGGTCGCCCGCGTAGGCGCCGACCTTGCCCGAGTCGGGGTACTCGCAGATGTCGGGGTCGATCATCGTGCTGATGGCCAGGTAGCGCAGCGGCTCGCTGCCGCTGTTGATCAGCTGGTGCGCCGTCTCGGGCCCGCCGGTGGGGCAGCCGATCAGGTCGCCCTCCTTGACGGCATGGCGCGCGCTGCCGTAGCGCAGCTCGCCGCGGCCCGAGAGCACGACGAGCAGTTCCTCATTGGCGCGGTGGCTGTGGTGTGGGTACGCCGTCGCGCCCGGGGCGACCTCGTGCAGCGTGCAGCCGAGCTTGGACAGGCCCATCAACGGCGCCGCGCGCGCGCGCTTGACGTCGAAGCGGCCCTTGGTGCCGGCCGGCGGCTTCCATTCCGCGGGACGCGGCTGCAGCGTCAGGCTGCTGATCGAGACGACGGGAGTGATCGAGCTCATGGGGACTCCTGTGCGGTGTGGTGCGATGATGCGCGCGGCTCAGCGCGGCAGCACGATCGCGTCGTCGGGTGCGAAGGCCACGCCGAGCGCGGCGCCCGGCGCCGGCGCGGGCATGTCGGCATCGGCAAACAGCAGCAGTTCGCCCCAGGGCGTGTCGACCAGCACCTCGAGGTGGCTGCCGAGGTAGTCGGCGCGCCTGCAGGTGCCTGCAACCGCGCCCTCGCCAGAGGCCACGAGGCGCAGTCGGTGCGGCCGCAGCGCGAGCGTCGAAGCGCCAGGCGCGGCGCCGTCGGCGCGCACCGGCGCGGAGACGCCCGCCGCGGCAAAGCGCAGGCCGCCCGCGCCGTCGGGCACCAGTTCGCCATCGACGAGGTTGGCGTCGCCGATGAAGTCGGCCATAAAGCGCCCGGCCGGCTGCCGGTACAGCTGGTGCGGCGTGCCCTGCTGGGCGATGCGGCCGGCGTCCATCACGATGATCTGGTCGCTGACCGCGAGCGCCTCGCTCTGGTCGTGCGTCACGTACAGCACGGTCAGCGAGAGCGACTGCTGCAGCTCGCGGATCTCCTGGCGCACACGTCGGCGCAGCTTGGCGTCGAGGTTCGACAGCGGCTCGTCGAACAGCAGGACGGCGGGCTCGAGCACCAGCGATCGTGCGACCGCGACACGTTGCTGCTGCCCGCCCGACAGTTCGGACGGCAGCCGCTTCTCCAGCCCCGACAGACCGAGCATCTTCAGCTTGTCGTGCGCGAGCGCCTCGGCCTGCGCGCGCGGCATCCGCATCGACTGCGGGCCGTAACTCACGTTGTCGAGCACGTTCATGTGCGGGAACAGGGCGTACGACTGGAACACCATGCTGACGTCGCGCTCGGCCGCTGAGCGGTGGGTGACGTCGGCGCCGCCGATCAGGATGCGGCCGCTGGTCGCCGGCTCCAGCCCGGCGACCATGCGCAACGTCGTCGTCTTGCCGCAACCGGAAGGCCCGAGCAGCGTGACCAGCGTCGCGGGCTCGATCGTGAACGAGACCGCGTCGACGGCGGCGAAGCTGCCATAGCGCTTGGTCACCTGCTCGAAGACGACGCCGCCGGCTTTCCTGTTCTGGTCGCTCATCGGATCCTCAATGCCCCGTGACGATGTCGGCCTGCGAGCGCCGCCCGAGCTTCACGCTGCCGGTGAGCCACTGCACGAGCAGCAGCACCGTCAGCATGAACACGATCAGCACGGTCGAGTACGCGATCGCGAGCGGGTACTCGCCGGCCTCGACGCGGCCGATGATGTAGACCGTCGCGAGGTTGTACTTGGCGGTGGCCAGGAAGATGACCGCGCTCACCGCCGTCATCGCATGCGTGAAGCTGAAGACGAGCGTGGCCACGATCGCCGGCTTGAGCAGTGGCATCACGACCCTGCGCAGCGTGCGCAGGGTCGAGGCGCGCAGGGTCGATGACGCCTCGTCCAGGCTCTTGTCGATCTGGGCCAGCGCCGCGATGCCGGCGCGCACGCCCACCGGCATGTTGCGGAACACGAAGCACAGGACCAGGATCGCGAGCCCACCGGTGAGCTCGACCGGCGGCACGTTGAAGGCCACGATGTAGGCCACGCCGATCACGGTGCCTGGCACCGCGAAACTCACCATCGTCAGGAACTCGAAAGTGCGCCGCCCGGCGAAGCGCTGGCGCGTGATGACGTAGGCCGACAGCAGCCCGATCACCGCGGTCAGCGGCGCGGCGATCGCGGCGACCTCGACGGTCGTGAAGAAGCTGTCCCATGCCGAGCCGACGAAGGCCGGCGCGCCGTCGCGCCACTCGACGGCGAAGCCGGCGCTGAAGTGCGCCATCACCGGCGTCATGTCGCCACGGCCGATGTCCTTGACGAAGCCGCCGACCGCGATGACCGCATAGCAGGCCAGCGTGAACACGATCCAGCCCATGGCCACGCCGATGCAGCCCCGGCGCAGCGACGCCGGCAGCTGCGCCGGCAGGCCGGCGTCGCCCTTGCCGCTGACCGTGACGTAGCTCGCGCGGCCGAGCCAGCGCTGCTGCAGCCAGAACGCGATCAGCGTGAAGCCCAGCAGCACCGTGGCCAGCGCCGCCGCGCGCCCCGGCTCGTGCTGCGCGCCGGCCACCGCGAAGAAGATCTTGGTCGACAGCACTTCGTAGTTGCCGGCGAGCACGACCGGGTTGCCGAAGTCGGCCAGGCTCTCGACGAAGCCGAGCAGGAAGGCATTGGCCAGCGCCGGGCGCAGCAGTGGCCAGGTGACGGTGCGGAACACGCGAGCGCGCGAGGCTCGCAGGGTCTGCGCGGCCTCCTCGAGCGACGGGCTCACGGCCGCGAGCGCGCCATGCAGGATCATGAAGGCGATCGGCGTGAACGTGAGCATCTGCGCGAGCGTCACGCCGGTCAGGCCGTAGATCCAGCGCGTGCGCGGCACGTCGAACACGACGCTGAGCCAGCCGGTGATGAGGCCGGTGCGGCCGAACAGCACGACGAGCGCGAGCGCGATCACGAACGGCGGCGTGACGATCGGCAGCACCGCCATCACGCTGTACAGGCCGGAGAAGCGCTGAGCACCGCGCTGCGCGGCCAGCGCCATCACGAGGCCGAGCAGGGTGGTGCCGAGGCCGACGATCGTCGCGAGCATCACCGAGTTGATCGCGACGCCGCAATGGATGCGGCCGCCGAAGCAGCCCAGGCCCCAGATGTCCGGCGAGAGCAGCCGCTCGATGGCGAGCGCGGGTGCGAACGCGCCCTCGTTGTCGAGAACGGCCGCGAGCAGCGACTTACCCACCGGGAAGAAGATGAACAACGCCAGCAGCGCCGCGATCGTGATCACGATCGCGGCGACGATCGGATCGCCCACGAACAGGCCGCGCCGCGCCAGCGCGCGCGCGAAGAGCACGGTCAGTGCCAGCAGCGCCGCGTAGACCGGCCAGCCGAACGCGCTGCCCGCGGTGCCGGCGGCAAAGCCGCTGCCCAGCAGCCAGGCCAATGCCGCGGCAGCGCCCAGCGCGCTCAGTGCCGGCCGTTCGAGCCAGGCCGCGATCAATGCCAGCGTCGTGGCGGCCAGCGCCACCGGCGCGGGTGCGGCCCAGCCGACCAGGGCCAGCGCGCCCGCGGCCAGCGCCACGCTCGGCGTGTCGCGCGGCGCCGGTGCCTGGCTCGTCGTGCGCAGCGCGGCCGCGGTCATCGACCCGTCACCGTCGTCGGGGCGTCACTTCGGCAGCTTGGAGACTTCGTCGTCCCACTTCTTCAGCAGGCGCGTGCGCTCGGCCGACGAGCCGTATTTGGCGAAGTCGTAGTCGATGAGCTTGATCTGCGAGAGCTTGGGCGCCTGCGCCGGCACCGGCGCCTTCTTGTTCGACGGCACCTGGTAGCTGACCTTGTTGGCCGCACCCACCGCCTGACCGCCGTCGGCCGCCAACGCCCAGTCGTACCACCTGCGCGCGTTGGCCAGGTTCTTGGCGCCCTTGATGATGCTCATCGAACCGATCTCGTAGCCGGTGCCCTCGCAGGGGCTGACGATCTTCACCGGCGCGCCGCCAACGGCCTGGATCACCGCGTCGTGCTGGAAGGTGATGCCGATCAGCGACTCGCCGGTGGCCACCGCGCGCGCCGGCGCAGCGCCGCTCTTCGTGTACTGGTTGATGTTCTTGTGCAGCGCCTTGAGGTAGTCGAAGCCCTTCTGTTCGCCCATGATCT
The DNA here is from genome assembly GCA_029884035.1 of Aquincola sp. Taxonomy (GTDB): domain Bacteria; phylum Pseudomonadota; class Gammaproteobacteria; order Burkholderiales; family Burkholderiaceae_C; genus CADEEN01. The sequence continues at coordinate 8,053 of JAOUIM010000057.1, forward strand.
GCACCAGCGTGGCCAGCATCGTGTACGACGTGCCCGACGAGTTCGGGTTGGCGACCTGCACCTCGTCCTTGTAGATCGGCTTGGCCAGGTCGGCCCAGCACTTGGGCTCGGGCAGCTTGCGCTTGGCGAGTTCGGTGGTGTTGAAGCTGTAGCCGAGTGCACCGGCGTAGATGCCCACCGTCCGGAACTTGGCCGCGCGCGCCTGGCGCACCGCCCAGTCCTGCAGCTCGTCGAGCTTGGGCGAAACGTACGGGTCGGTCAGGCCTTCCTCGGCGGCCTGCAGGTGCGGGTCACCGGTGCCGCCCCACCAGACGTCGCCCTTGGGATTGGCCGCCTCTGCCTTGATCTGCGCATAGAACTCGCCCGAACTCTTGCGCGTCATCAGCACCTTGATCCCGGTGGCCTTCTCGAAGGCGGCCACCATCGGACGGCACCACTCTTCCTGCACGCTGCAGTACAGCACCAGCTCGCCCTGCTGCGCGAATGCGGGAGCGGCGCCAGCCAGGGCCAGCGCAGAGGCTGCCACCCAGCGGGTCAGTGGTGAGGTCTTCCGTTCAGTCATCGTCGTGTCTCCTTGCGTGGGGAAAAGGGTCATGCATCGGGCCGCAGGGGTACGCCCGCCAGTGCGGCCAGGGGCTCGGCCAGCGCCGCGTTGGTGGCCAGAACTGGATTGCCGGCGAGCAGCCCGCCGCCGGGAAAGAAGTCATTGATCCGCCCGCCGGCCTCGGCCACGAGGAGCAGCCCGGCGGCGCAATCCCAGCTGTTGATGTGCAGCTCGGCGTAACCCTCGGTGCGGCCGGCCGCCACGTCGGCGAGGCCGAGGGCGCCGGAGCCCGCACGGCGGATCGCACAGCCGGCGGTCAGCATGCGCTCGACCAGCGCCAGGTAGTCGGCCTGGGGCCTTCGCAGCGACCAGCCGCACTCGATGGTGGCTGCGGTCAGCCGGTCGACCGCGCTCACCGCCAGCCGGCGTGGGGCGGCGCCGCCTTCGTCGAGCCAGGCCCCGGCGCCGCGCGCAGCCCAGTACAGGCGGTCGTGGCTCGGGTCGTGCAGCGCGCCGGCCACCGGCACGCCGTCGCGCACGACGCCAATCGACACGCAATAGTGCGCGATGCCGCGCGCGTAGTTCGCGGTGCCGTCGATCGGGTCGATGATCCACACGAATTCGGCGCGCTCGACATCCACGCTGGCGCCGTCCTCCTCGCCGAGGATCGCGTCGTGCGCGAACGCGCGCGAGATCGCCTCGCGCACCACGCGCTCGACTTCGCGGTCCATCGCGGTGACCTCGTCGTGCCGCCCCTTGTCCGGCAGCAGCGCCGCACGGCCGAACGCCCCATGCGCGAGCCGCCCGGCGTCGGCAGCGAGGCGGCGGCAGAAGTCGAGGCGGGCATCGTTGCTCATCGGCGCATCGATGCTAGGGCGCATGGGCCCGCGGACGATCGGGGTCAACCCCAGCCGCTGCGCACGCTGCTGGCGGGAATCCCCTCCTGTGCGCTCAGACCGTCTCGACCAGCCCGCTGTGCAGCGACCGTGTGATCGCCACGCCGATGCGCGTGGCCTCGGTGGCATCGGCCAGCGTCAATGGCAGCGGCGCTTCGCCGCGGCACGCGGCGACGAAGGCCGCCAGTTCGCGCCCGAAGGCGTCATCGAAGCGCTCGATGAAATCGGCGAGCACGCGGTGGTGCACGCCCTCGGCGTCGCGGCTTTGCACGCGATCGCGCCGCGCGCCGTCGCCGATGCCCACGCTGCCGGCCGTGCCGATGACCTCGGTGCTGATGTCGTTGCCGTGGGCCTGGGTGCGGCTGGCGTAGAACTGCGCCCGGGCGCCGCCTTCGAACTCGACGATCGCCAGGCCGTTGTCGACGTCGCCGCAGTCGGCCAGGCCGCCGTGCAGCGCGATGGTGCCGCTGGCGAAGACGCGTTGCGCTTTCGGGTTGCCGAGCATCCAGCGCGCGACGTCGATGTCGTGCACGCTGCAGTCCATGAAGATGCCGCCCGAGGTCGGTGCGAAGCGCACGAAGAAACCGTCGGGGTCGTTCTTGTCACAGGTCTGGGAGCGGATCAGGAAGGGCCGGCCGATGCGGCCGGCGTCGATCAGCGCCCTGGCTTCCAGGTAGTGCGGGTCGAAGCGGCGCACGAAGCCGACCATCACGATGCGGTCCGGATGCGCGCGTGCGGCGGCGACGACGCGCTCGCAACCGGCCACATCCAGCGCCAGCGGTTTCTCGACGAAGACATGCTTGCCCGCTTCGAGCGCGGCGATCGTCTGCGCGGCGTGCAACGTGGTCGGCGTGACGATGGCCACCGCCTGCACCTGCGGGTCGCGCAGCAGCGCGTCGAAATCGTCGTACAGGGCCGCCGCACCGAGGTGGCCGCGGGCCCAGGCCCGCTCTTCCTCGAGCGGGCTGCACGCTGCCACCAGCTGCGCGCCGCGCGTTCGCCATGCCAGCTGCTCGGCATGCCGCCGGCCCATGCGGCCGAGGCCGGCGATGCCGACGTTCAGCAGCCGGTCGCTCAAAGCGTGATCACCTTGCCGCTGGCCAGCGACTGCGCCGCCGCGTCGGCCAGCTTCTGCGCGGCGACGCCATCGTCGATCGTAGTGCGGAACCGTGCTCCCGACTGCAGGCACTCGAAGAAGTGTGCGAGCTCGAGCCGGTAGGCCTCACGGTAGCGCTGCAGGAAGAAGTGCTCGGGCTTGTCGGCGCGCACGCTCGCGGCGTCGGACTGCACCACCTCGGTGGGCCGCAGGTTGCCGCATTGCAGCAGGCCCTTCGCGCCCAGCACCTCGAAGCGCTGGTCGTAGCCGTAGGCCGCGCGCCGGCTGGTGTTGATCTGCGCCAGCCGCCCCTTCTTCGTGCGGATCGTGACCATGCTCGAGTCGATGTCGGGCACCTTCGCGATCTCGGGATCGACGAGCACCGAGCCGGTGGCGTACAGCGTCGCGGCCTCGTCGCCGCCGTCGCCGATATCGGTGCACAGGATCCAGCGGAAGATGTCGAAGTCGTGGATCAGCATGTCGCGGAAGATGCCGCCCGAGGCCTTGAGGTATGGGGCCGGCGGCGCGCCCGGGTCGCGGCTGGTGACCACCAGCATTTCCGGCGCACCGATCTCGCCACGCGCCAGCCGCGCCTGCGCCTCGGCAAACGTCGGATCGAAGCGGCGCTGGAAGCCGATCATGCAGGCCACGCCGGCGGCCTTGACCGCGGCGGCGCACTCGGTCGCGCGCGGCACCGACAGGTCGACCGGCTTCTCGCAGAAGATGTGCTTGCCTGCCGCGGCGGCGCGGTGGATCAGGTCGCTGTGGGTGTCGGTGGGCGAAGCGATCGCCACCACGTCGATCGACTTGTCGGCCAGAACCGCCTCGGGCGTCGAGACGGCGGCACCGAGCAACTGAGCCAGCCCGGCCGCGCTGTCGGCGACCGGGTCGCAGACGAAACGCAGGCGCACGCCCGGCAGGGCGGCCAGGTTGGTGGCATGGATGCGGCCGATGCGGCCGGCGCCGAACACGGCGACGTTTCTCATTTCGGTCTCCTCGGAGGGGTCAACGCTATTCGGGCTGGGCGCCGGGCACCCATTGGTCGTAATCGACCAGCGCACCGGTCATCACGCCCGACTCGGGGCTGAGCATGTAGCTGATCAGGCCGGCCAGCTGGGCTGGCTTGGCGAGCTGGCCCATCGGCCGCGACGCCTCGGCGCGGACCAGCCAGTCGTCTGCCGCACCGTGCGCCTTCTTCTGGATCGCGGTCTCGCCCGGCGTGTCCATCCAGCCGGCCATCACGCCATTGCAGCGGATGCGCTGCGCGCGGTAGCTCTGCGCGACATTCTTCGTCAGGTTGGCCAGGGTCGCTTTCGACGCCGAGTACGGCACCAGGAACGACTGCCCGCAGTGCGCCGACTGCGACAGCACGTTGACGATCGAGCCCGCAGCGCCACGCTCGAGCAGGTGCCGGACCAGACCCTGCATCAGCAGGAAGGGCCCGCGCGCGTTGATGTCCATCTGCTGCTGCCACATCTCGAGCGTGGTGTCGAGCAGGGTACCCCGCTCGGTGGTGGCTGCGGAGTTGACCAGGGCGTTGAGGCTGCCCAGCCGGGCCAGCGACTCGTCGATCAGGCGCCGGCAGTCGCCGGCCACGCCGATGTCGGCGCGCACGTAGTGGCACTCGCTGCCCAGCGCGCGCACCTCGGCTGCCGCTGCTTCGCCGAGCGCCTCGCGCCGGCCGCTGACGACGATGCCCGCCGCGCCTTCTTGCGCGAGCCGGCGCGCCACCGCCAGCCCCAGGCCCTGGGTGCCGCCGGTGATGACGGCGCGGGTGTTGGCGTGGCGAGGCGTTGCGGTCGTGGCCATCGGGTTGCGTCCGGTCGATGCGAGGCGCTCCACTGTAGCGGGGAGCGCGCGCGCTCACCAGTGGATCAACGCAAGGTGCGACGGGCACCGGCGCTCCGACGGGTCGACCGGTGCGTCGCCGGCCGGGCGCTCACGCTAGACTGGCAGCAACAGATCGTCGGTCGATCCGAAAGGAGGGTTTGCTTGAGCAGGCTGCACTTCCCCGGAACCCGACGTTTCGACCTCGCCTGTCTCGGCCGGCTGGCGGTCGACCTCTACGCGCAGCAGGTCGGCTCGCGCCTGGAGGACGTCGCGAGCTTCGCCAAGTACCTCGGCGGCAGCTCGGCCAACATCGCGTTCGGCGCCGCGCGGCTGGGCATGAAGGCGGCGATGATCTCGCGCGTCGGCGACGAGCAGATGGGCCGCTTCCTGGTCGAG
>JAOUIM010000434.1 GCA_029884035.1 Aquincola sp.
TTGCGGCGAGCGGTTGATGCCGCTGACCGCCAGTGGGCGCAATTTGCCGGCCTTGATGTGGCCGACCATGCCGGCGGTGCCCGGAAACGCCAGCGACACCGTGCCGGCGAGCAGGTCGGTCGTGGCCTGGCCGCTGCCGCGGTAGGGGACGTGGGTGAGCTTGATGCCAGCCATCGAGGCGAACATCGCCATGAACAGGTGCTGGCCGCTGCCGTTGCCCGATGACGCATAGTTGACCTGGCCCGGGCGCTCCTTCGCGTAGGCAATCAACTCGGCCACGTTCTTCAACGGCAGCGACGGGTGCACCACGAGCACACCAGGTTCGCGGCCGAGCAGGCTGATGCCGACGAAATCCTCGACCGGGTCGAACGTGAGCCTGGTGTAAAGCGACGAGGCGATCGCATTGGTCTGCGACGCCAGCAACAGCGTGTAGCCATCGGGCGCGGCCTTGGCAACCATGTCGCTGCCAATCGTCGCGCCCGCCCCCGGCTTGTTGTCGACCACGAACTGCTGCGACAGGCGCTTGCCCATCTCCTGCGCGACCGCGCGCGTCGGGCCGTCCACCGCGCCGCCAGGCGAGAAGGGCACGACGATGCGAACCGGCCGCGCCGGGTACTCCTGCGCGTGCAGTGGCGTCGCGAAGGGCAGAGCCGCGAGCGCGGCCAGGGTCGAACGGCGGTCAATGGTCATGGGCATCTCCTAGCTCGATGGGATCGAATCCGCCGGCGGTGCGCAGCGCGAGTGTCTGGGCGCCGCCGAGCAGCTGCACGAACCGTGCGGCCAGCGCCGCATCGGTCGAGCGCAGTGCCACCGCGGCGGTGTATGTCGTGGCCAGCTCGAAGCGTTGCGGCAGCGGCGCAACGAGCTGCACGCCGCTGGTATAGAGGATCTCGGTGACCTGCGTGCAGCCGATCGGCCGCGGCGACGCAGCGGCGGCGAGCTCGCGCATCGCGGTTGCGCCGTTCGGATGCGGCCGCAGCCGTTCGCCGAGCTCGTGATCGATCCCCAGTTCGCGCAGCACCTTCATGAAGTGGATGCCCGCGGTGGAGCGTTCCGTGTCGGGGACGTACACCGCGTCGGCGGCCAGCAGGGCCGCACGCAGGGCCTCGGGCGTCGCGACATCGGGCAATACGTCGCCCACGCGCACGGCTATGCCAGTTCGTACCCTGCCGAGCGGGCTGCGCGAGGCCGCATCCAGCGTGCCGGCCGCGATCTGCGCGGCAATCATCGAATCCGTCAGCACCAGCACGTCGCACGGCTCGCCCGCCTCGAACAGCTGCAGCATCGTCCCCACCGCATTGAACCGTGCATCGAGCGCGGCGCCCAGCACCTCGCGCACGCGCGGCTCCAGCGTGCGCACGAGGCCCAGCGCGGCGCCGGCGCTCAGCAGGTGCAGCGTCTTCACCGCGGATCCGCTCACTCCTGCTTGGCGCCGGAGAACTTGACGACCTTCTCCCACTTGACGATGTCGGCCTCGAGATAGCGGGTGAACTCATCGACGTTCATCGTCATCGGCACCGCGCCCTGGGCGTTCCAGGCCCGTCGCGTCTCCGGATTCGACGTGAACCTGGCCAGCTCGGTGTTGAGCCGGGCGATCACGGGCTGCGGCGTGCCCTTGGGCGCGAGCAGGCCGAGCCACAGCGTCGCCTCGTAGCCCGGCACGCCCGCCTCGTTCATCGTCGGCACATCGGGCAACACCGTGGTGCGCGTCTTGCCCGTCGTGGCCAGCGCGCGCACCTTGCCCGACTTGATGTGCTCGGTCATCGTCGGGATCGCGTCGAACATCATCTCGAGTTGGCCGCCCAGCACGTCGGTGCGAGCACCGGCACTGCCACGGTACGGGATGTGCACGATCGAGATGCCGGCCATCGCCTTGAACAGTTCGCCGGCCATGTGGTACGGCGTGCCCGGCCCCGACGACGCGTACGACATGCCACCCGGCCGGGCCTTGGCCGCCTTGATCAGATCGCCCAGGGTCCTGGCCGGCAGGTCGGCCTTGGTGACGAGCACGAGGTCGGAGTAGCTGATCGGGGCGATCGGCGCGAAGTCGCGCATCAGGGCGTAGGTCTTGTTCGCGATCAGCGACTCGTTGACAGTGTGCGTGTTGCTCATCAGCAGCAGCGTGTAGCCGTCGGGCGCGGCCTTGGCCACGGCGTCGGTACCGATCAGCGAGCCGCCGCCGGGGCGGTTGTCGATCACGAAGTTCTGCCCGAGCGCCTGCTGCAGGTGCTGGGCGACGGCACGCCCGAACACGTCGGCGGAGCCGCCGGGTGCGAAAGGCACGATGATGCGCACCGCGCGATTCGGGTAGTCCTGCGCCGCTGCGGGCAGCGACGCCGCGAGCACAAGCCAGAGGGCGGCGAGGCATCGGTGGCGGAACGGTCGCATCGCGGGTCCTTCAATTGGGTGCTATTGGGCTGGCTTGGTCAGCAAGCGGTCGACTCTAGGGTGCGGCCGCCGTCGGGGTCAATGCGGGTCGACCCCCGGGTCGCCCCGCGGTCGGCGACGCCGCTCAATGCCCGAGCAGGTTACGGCGCACGTGCACCAGATGCGCCAGGCACAGTTCGCGCGCACGTTCCCCGTCGCGTTGCTTGAGCGCGGCGACCAGCGCGCGATGTTCCTGCTGGTACTCCAGGCGCCGCTCGGGCGTCGCGCTGCGCCGTTTGAGGACACCCCATTCGCCCTGGGTGCGCGCCTCGTTCATGAGGCGGAATACGCCGGCGATGAAACGGTTGTGCGTGGCCTCGGCGATCGCCTCGTGCAAGGCGGCGTCCCAACGCTCGAAGGCATCGAGCGTCGTCGCCGCCTCGGCGTGCTGGTTGCACTCGTCCATGCGCGCGAAGTCGGCCGCGGTCGCGCTGCCGATCACCATCTCGATCAGTGCCGGCTCGAGCGCCAGCCGTGCGGACATCAGTTCGGCAGGACTGACGGCCTGCGCCGCGTCGGCCGGCACCATCGCCGCCAACGCCTGTTGCACCTCCTCCGACACATAGGTGCCGCTGCCCACGGTCTGGGTGATCAGGTGCCGGCGCTTGAGATCGTGCATCACGCGGCGCACGGTCGACCGGCTCAGGCCGTACTCCTCGCTCAATGCACGCTCGGTGGGCAGTCGCTCACCGGCTCGCCAGGTGCGCGTGCGCAGGTTGTCGAGCAGCGATTCGCGCAGGCGGGAGGCGGCGTCCATGA
>JAOUIM010000058.1 GCA_029884035.1 Aquincola sp.
TACCTCGCCTTCGAGCGCCTGCCTTACGTGCTGGAGGGCTGCTCGTACGCGATCGACTACCGGCCGGTGCTGTTCGCGGGGCTGCTCTCGCACTGGGGCCAGAAGGGGCCCGCCGAGATCGAGCCCAAGCGCGCCTGGACCTACCGCCAGATCGCCTGGCTGGCGCACGCCCACAGCATCGATATCGCCGTGCCGGCAGTGCACCCGTTCAACCCGTTGCCGCTGCTGCGTCTGCTGGTGGCGACAGGCGCCAATCGCCGCAGCGTCGAGTTGGTGATGCACCACGTATGGCGCGGTGGCGCCGATGCATCCGACCCGGCACGCGTGGCCGCGCTGGCTGCCGTGCTGGCACCGGCGCGCGACCCCGCCGCCCCTGAAGTCAAGGCGGCGTTGCGCGCGGCCACCGATGCGGCGATCGCGCGCGGCGTTTTCGGCGTGCCGATGTTCGATCTCGACGGCCGCTTGTTCTGGGGCTTGGACGCCCTGCCGATGCTGCGCGCCGCGTTGCGGGGCGACCCGTGGTTCGACGGGCAGTCGTGGAATGAGGCCGGCGACCGGCCGCTGGGCGTTCAGCGCTGAACCGCGATCCGCACTCAAGCCGGCCGTCGTGATGCCGATAACCGCGGCATGCTGGTCGATTCCTCCGTCGCGATCGGTGCTGCGATCGTTGGCGCCGGCATGCTCGGCACGCTCGGCGGCATGCATTGGCGCCTGCGTCGCAGCACGTCGCGGCTCAAGCGCAGGCTGAGCGCCGCACGATCGCGCGCCGAGGATGCCGAATTGCGTGATCCGGTCACCGGCGTGTTGTCGCGGCGTGGGTTCGCGCGGGCGCTGGACGCGGTGACGCAACGCCCGGGCGCTGGGCCGACGACCGTGTTGTGCATCGGCCTCGATGCCTTCCGGATCATCCAGGATGCGCATGGACACGCCTTCGTCGATCAGCTCCTGTCCCAGGTCGTGCAGCGGCTGGTCGAGGCCGGCGGGCCTTCGTGCACGCTCGGCCGGCTGCGAACCAGCCAGTTCGGGCTCTTGGTGCCAGGACTATCGTCGCCGGCCATGCAGATCGCCGAGCAACTGCGCCAGGCCTTGGCGCAACCCTTCGAGGTCGATGCCCACGAGGTCGGGCTCACGGCCTCCGTGGGCGTGGCCAGCGGCGACGCGGCCGAGGCGCCGCGACTGCTGTCGCGTGCCGTGATGGCGATGAGCACGGTGTTGCTGGCCGGCGGCGACGACCGCGCCGAGTTCGACCCGCGCATGGCCGCCGATCACCGCGACCAAGCCGCACTGGTGCGCGACCTGAGCCGTGCGATCGAGCGCAAGGAGTTCGAGCTCTTCTACCAGCCGAAGGTCGACAGCCAGACGCTTCAGGTTACCGCGGCCGAGGCGCTGCTGCGATGGCGCCATCCGTCGCGCGGCATGATCAGCCCGGCGCTGTTCATCCCGCTGGCCGAGCGCCACGGCCTGATTGCCGCGATTGGCAATTGGGTGCTGGACGAGGCACTGTGCCAAGCCGCGGCCTGGCGCAAGAATGGCATGCGCATGCGGGTGGCGATCAATGTCTCCGGCTACCAGATGCGCCAGGACGATTTCGCGGCGCGCCTCGAGCGTGGCCTTCGCGCGCATGGCCTGCAGCCTGGCCGCTTCACCTGTGAGATCACGGAAAGCACCGCGATGGAGGACACCGCGGTGACGCACCGCGCCTTCGCCCGCCTGGGCAAGATCGGCGTGCACGTCTCGATCGACGACTTCGGCACCGGGCATTCGAGCCTGGCGGCGCTGCGGCGGCTGCCGGCCGGCGAACTGAAGATCGACCGCGCCTTCGTGGCCGACTTGGCGGAAAGTACCGAGGCGCGCACGATCGTGGAGGCCATCGTTCAGATGGCCCACACGCTGCGCCTGCGCGTCGTGGCCGAGGGGGTGGAGACGGTAGCCCAACGCGACCACCTGATGGCGTTGGGCTGCGACGAGATGCAGGGCTACCTGTTCGCCAAGCCGATGACCGCGCGCGCGCTGAGCCTGTGGGCCGCAGACGCCTCCGCCGCCCTTACGCAGACCTTCAGCTCATCGCTGTTCAAGGAGACGTTGGCGCTGCCCGGGGCAAACGCCTCGAGGCCTGTGCTGCTGCGATCGCAATCAGCCCCTTAGCGTGAGCAAGCCCTAGAGCGAGGCATTGGCGTCGGCTACCGCGAGCGCCGTCATGTTGACGATGCGCCGCACCGTGGCGCTGGGCGTGAGGATGTGCACCGCGCGCGCCGCACCGAGCAGGACGGGCCCAACCGTCACACCGTGGCCGCCGGTCACCTTGAGCACGTTGAACAGGATGTTCGCAGCATCGATGTTGGGCATCACCAGCAGGTTGGCATCGCCCTGCAGGCTGCTGTCGGGCAGGAAGGTGTGACGGACCTCCTCCGACAGTGCCGCATCGCCGTGCATCTCGCCGTCGCAGGTCACGCCCGGGCGCGCGGCCTTGAACAGTTCGGCGGCGCGCCGCATCCGCTTGGCCGAGGGACGTGACGAGGAACCGAACATCGAGTGCGAGACGAAGGCCACGCGCGGGGCCACGCCGAACCGGCGCAACTCGTCGGCGGCCATCGCCGCGATCTCGGAGAGCTGCTCGGCGCTGGGTTCGTCGTTGACGAACGTGTCGGTCAGGAACAGCGTACGGTCGCCCAGCAGCACCGCGTTCATCGCGGCGAAGGTCGAGGCACCGGGCTCCAGGCCGATCGTGTCGCGCACATGCTCGAGGTGGACGTCGTACTTGCCGACCACGCCGCACAGCATCGCGTCGGCCTCGCCCAGCCGCAAGAGCATGGCCGAGATCAGCGTGTTAGACCGCCGCAGCGCGGCCTTGGCCATCGACGGCGTCACGCCGTTGCGGCCCATCAGGTGCTGGTAGTCCTCCCAGCAGGCGCGATAGCGCGGGTCGTCCTCGGGGTTGACGAGCTCGATATCACGGCCGGGCTGGATGCGCAGGCCGGCGCGCTTGATGCGCGCCTCGATAACTGCGGGGCGTCCGACGAGGATCGGCCTTGCCAGTCCCTCGTCCAACACGACTTGGACCGCGCGCAGCACGCGTTCGTCCTCGCCCTCGGCGTAGACGACGCGCGCAGGCCGTTTCTTGGCCGCGCTGAAGACCGGGCGCATCACGAAGCCGGTCTGGTAGACGAAGCGTGTCAGCGACTGGCGGTAGGCGTCGAGGTCGGCGATCGGGCGCGTGGCCACGCCGCTTTCGGCAGCGGCCTGCGCGACCGCCGGAGCGATGCGCAGGATCAAGCGCGAGTCGAAGGGCTTGGGGATCAGGTAGTCGGGCCCGAATGCGAGTTCCTGCCCGACGTAGGCGGCGGCCACCTCATCGCTGATCTCGGCCTTGGCCAGCCCTGCGATCTCGCGCACGCAGGCGAGCTTCATGTCCTCGGTGATGCGGGTGGCGCCGCAGTCGAGCGCGCCGCGAAAGATGTACGGGAAGCACAGGACGTTGTTGACCTGGTTCGGGTAGTCGCTGCGGCCGGTGGCGACGATGCAGTCGGGTCGCGCCGCCTTGGCCAGCTCGGGCCGGATCTCGGGCTCGGGATTCGCGAGTGCGAGGATCAGCGGCTTGTCGGCCATCGTCTTGACCATCTCGGGCGTCAGCACACCGGCGGTGGAGCAACCCAGGAAGACGTCGCACTTGACCATCACGTCGGCCAAGGTGCGAGCTGCCGTCTTCTGGCAGTAGCGCTGCTTGCTCTCGTCGAGCTTGCCCGTCCGTGCATCCTCGCGCTCGTGCTGGATCACGCCGCGCGAGTCGACGACGAAGATGTTCTCGTGCTTGACGCCCAGACCGACCATCACGTCGAGGCACGCGATCGCCGCCGCGCCCGCACCCGAGGACACGAGCTTGATCGCGCCGATGTCCTTGCCCATCAGCTCCAGGCCGTTGAGCAAGGCTGCCCCCGAGATGATCGCCGTGCCGTGCTGGTCGTCGTGGAAGACGGGGATCTTCATCCGCTCCTTGAGCTTGCGCTCGATGTAGAAGCACTCGGGGGCCTTGATGTCCTCGAGGTTGATCCCGCCCAGCGTGGGCTCGAGCGCGGCGATGTGCTCGATCAACCGGTCGGGGTCCTTCTCCGCGAGTTCGATGTCGAACACGTCGATGCCGGCGAACTTCTTGAACAGGCAGCCCTTGCCTTCCATCACCGGCTTGGCCGCGAGTGGACCGATGTCGCCCAGCCCGAGCACTGCAGTGCCGTTGGTGACGACGCCCACGAGATTGCCGCGCGAGGTCAGCTCGGCGGCCAGTCGAGGGTCGTCCTGGATCGCGAGACAGGGATACGCGACACCCGGCGAATAGGCCAGCGACAGGTCGCGCTGATTGGCCAGCGGCTTGGTCGGCGTGATCGAGATCTTGCCGCGCGTGGGGGCGCGGTGGTATTCGAAGGCGGCGTCGGCCAGCGCCTGTTCGGCGGGGGTGAGCGGCTTGCGGTCCATGGCACGTCTCCTGTGTGCTTGTGACGCCGAGATTACCCCTGTTGGACTGCCGCGCCCACAGGGTTCGCGCGACGAGGCAGGGCGCTTGCGGCAGAGAATGGCTGGTGTCGTCTCAGCCCTTGGCGCGCCGTGCCAGGATCTCGAAAGCCGGCAACGTCTTTCCTTCGAGCACCTCGAGGAAGGCTCCGCCGCCCGTCGAGATGTAGCCCACGTCTTTCTCGATGCCGTACTTGGCAATGGCTGCCAGCGTGTCGCCGCCACCGGCGATCGAGAAGGCATCGCTGGCCGCGATCGCGCGCGCGATCGTCTCGGTGCCGTGGGCGAAGGCATCGAACTCGAACACCCCGACCGGCCCGTTCCAGACGATCGTGCCGGCGGCCCTCAACTGCGCGGCGAGCGCGCCGGCTGTGCGCGGACCGATGTCGAGGATCATGTCGTCGGCCGCGACGTCGCGCGCGGCCTTTACCGTGGCGGTGGCGTCGGCCGCGAAGGTCTTGGCGCAGACCACGTCGGTCGGGATCGGGACGGCGGCGCCGCGGGCGGCCATCGCGTCGATCACGGCTTTGGCGTCGTTCACGAGGTCCGCTTCGGCCAGGCTCTTGCCGATCGGCAGGCCCGCCGCGAGCATGAAAGTATTGGCAATGCCGCCGCCAACGATCAGCTGGTCGACGTTCTTCGCCAGGCTCTGGAGGATCGTCAGCTTGGTGCTGACCTTCGAGCCCGCGACGATCGCCACCAGCGGCCGTTTCGGCTGGGCCAGCGCCCTGGTGAGGGCGTCGATCTCGGCCGCGAGCAGCGGCCCGGCGCATGCGACCTTGGCGAACTGGGCAATGCCGTAGGTGCTGGCCTCGGCGCGGTGAGCGGTTCCGAACGCGTCGTGCACGAAGATGTCGCACAGCGCGGCCATCTTCCGCGCGAGTTCCTCGTTGTTCTTCTTCTCGCCCTTGTTGACGCGGCAGTTCTCGAGCAACACCACCTCGCCGGGCTTCACGTCGACGCCGTCGACCCAGCCGGCTTTGAGTGGCACCGGTCGACCCAGCAATTGCGACAGCCGTTCAGCAACCAGTGCGAGCGTGTCTGCAGGCTTGAATTCGCCCTCGGTCGGTCGCCCGAGGTGCGAGGTCACCATCACCGCCGCGCCGGCGTCGAGCGCCATCCGGATGCATGGCACCGAGGCGCGGATGCGGGTGTCCTCGGTGATGCGGCCGGCATCGTCCTGAGGCACGTTGAGGTCGGCGCGGATGAAAACACGCTGGCCGCGCACGCGGCCCTGCGCCACCAGATCGGCAAAGCGGATGACGTTCATGGCGCGATTGTAGGAATCACCACCCGAAGGCCAGCTTGAGCGCGAGCAAGGCGGCGGTGCCGACAAGAATCGTGCCGAGGATCCCGCGCCGCCAGTAGAAGTAGGCGGTGGCCGCGAGCACCGCGGGCAGACGCGCATCCATCCAGGTCGAGATCAGCCGGCCCTGCGTCATCACGACCTCCGGCGCGACGACTGCGACCAGCGCCGCCAGCGGCGCATAGCGCAGCCCCTGCTGCAGCCAGGCCGGCAGCGGCAGTTCGCGCTCGGGGATCAGGAAGAAGCCGCGCGTGAGGATCGTGATCAGCGCCAGGCCGATCACGGCGATCACGCCCTCGAGCGCGGTCACGCCGGCCTCCGGCGCCGCGCCGGGCGAGCGCCCGCGGCGCTCATGTGAGGTCCTCTTCAGGATCGACCGGCCGTGTCGTGGTGTGGTCGATCAGCAGGCCGATCGCGACCGCCGCGGCGATCGCGACCAGGATGTTGAGCTTCAGCGGGAGCGCGTACGCCGCAACCGCGGCGGCCCCCGCGACGGCCGCTGCGATCCAGGTCGAGCGGTCATGCAGGAGGGAGTAGGTCAGCGCGAGCAGCGCCAGCGTGCCGGCGAATCCCAATCCCCACTCGGACGGGATGCGGTCACCCACGAAAAGACCGATCATTGACGGCACCTGCCAAGCGGTCCAGTTCAGTACGACCCCGCCCCAGAAATACGGCACGGCCTCGGGGACCGGCCGTTGGTCCGGGAAGCGCCTCATGAAGAGCACGTAGTTCAGGTCGGCAGCGAAGTACGCCATGCGCAGCCGGCGCGCCCGCGGCAGGTCGCTGAAGTAGCGTCGCCAGCCGGCACTGAAGATCACGAAGCGCAGGTTGACGCACAGTGCGGTCGCCCAGACCACCCACAGCGGCGCACCGCCGGCCAGCAGGGGCAGCGCCGCGAGCTGCGCACTACCGGCGAACACGATCAGCGACATGAAGGCCGCGAGCGGAAGCGGCAGGCCGCTCTTGGCCATCGCCACGCCGGTCAACAGCCCCCAAGCCCCGATGCCCAGCGCGGTGCCGGTCATCTCGCGCGCGCCGCGAGCGAACTCGGGGTGGCGCCACAGGGCCTGGGGCGCCGCGTCGGAAACACTCATGCGCCGGATTGTCCGGCCCAACGCCGAGCGCGCTCCGTGCGTCGGCACGAAGGGATCCAGAGATCGCGGTTTCAGGAGGTTGCTCACCACCCGGATGCGGCTCATGGCCACTGGCGGATCGTCCCGCTGCCCGCAACGTGACTGGCATTGCCGCTCCGCGGCACTCAACGTTGCCCGAGCCGGGCATCGAGATCTCGACGCTGGCGGCTGTTCCGCCTGCGCGGTTTCGCCCCAGCGGGCGGCCGATCAGGACTCGGACTTCTTGGGCTTGGCGGCAGGTTTGGCCGCACCGACTTCGGATGGTGCCGGCTCCGCTTTGGCCGCGCTTTCGGCCGGCGCCATGCCCTCGGGCGGAACGGTCTCGACCTTGTTGTCGCGCATGTAGTCGTTCATCTCGCGCCAGCCGGCGAAGATCGCGGCCTTGTCGGCGCGCTTGTTCAAGGCGAAGCAATCCTCGATCGCGCGGCCGGCATGGCGACAGGCGCCGCCGACGGCCTTGCCTTCGGCTTCCTTGCGCGCGGTCTGCACCTCGGTGGACTCGCCGCCGAACAACTCGCAGCCAGCCAGCAGCAGCGGCACGAGCAGCAGGGCGGTGAAGTGGGCAAGGCGGCGCATGGCGTGGACAAGGCGGGGTGGTCCCCCTTTATCGGCGCCGCCGGCTGGTCCTTGAGCGGGCGCGACCACTCAACGGACACGGGTTGCGAGCAGCGCGGAAGCCGCCATGCGGCGGCCGCCCGGGCGCTGCACCTCGATCAAGTCGAGTGCCAGGCCGTCACCGCAAGCAACTCTTACTCGAGAGTCCGATCGATCCACTTTCCCGGGCTCATTGGAGAAGCCTGCGCTCACATCGGCTCTCCACACCTTGAGCAGCTCACCCGCGAATTCGAAGTGGCAGCCGGGCGCCGGGTCGAAGGCACGGATCCGGCGCTCGATTTCGGCGGCAGGGCGGCGCCAGTCGATGGCGGCCTCGGACTTGTCGATCTTGCGGGCATAGGTCACGCCTGCCTCGGGTTGTGGCTTGGGAACGAGGCCCTCGTGTGCCGCGGCATCGAGCGCCTTGACGATCAGGCGACCCCCCGACTCGGCAAGCCGGTCGTGCAGCGTCGCGGCTGTGTCGCCGGGTGCGATCGCGATCTCCTCGGCGAGCAGCACGTCACCGGTGTCCAGCCCCGTGTCCATTTGCATGATCGTGATCCCGGTGGTCACGTCGCCGGCCTCGATCGCGCGCTGGATCGGCGCCGCGCCGCGCCAACGCGGCAGCAGCGAGGCGTGGATGTTCAAGCAACCCAGCCGCGGCAGCGCGAGCACCCAGGGCGGCAGGATCAGTCCATAGGCAGCCACGACCATGACGTCGGGTCGCGCCGCATCCAGTGCGGCACGCGCGGCCAGTGCGTCGTCAGGGTACTTGCCGTCCAGGCGCAGACTGCGCGGCTGCGCGATCGGCAGGCCCCGGGCCTGGGACAGTTGCTTAACAGGCGAGGCTTGGAGCTTGAGGCCGCGTCCTGCGGGCCGATCGGGCTGGGTCAGCACGAGCACGAGGTCGAACCCTGCAGCAATGAGGTGCCCCAAGGCGGCGGCGGCGAACACCGGTGTGCCGGCGAACGCCACGCGCATGGCGGTCATCGTCACAGCGCGCGCACGCCGCGCGACGCCTGCTCCTGCTGTTCTTCGCGCGACTTCTTCAGCATCTTGGTCTTGATGCGCTCGCGCTTGAGCGGGCTGAGGTATTCGACGAAAACCTTTCCCACCAGATGGTCCATCTCATGCTGCACGCAGATCGACTCCAGGCCTTCGGCCTCGAGTTCGAAAGGGTTGCCATCGCGGCCCAGCGCGCTCACGGTCACGCGCGCATGACGGGGCACCTTGTCGTAGATCTGCGGCACCGACAGGCAGCCCTCGTCGCCCAGCACCATCTCGTCGCTGCTTGCGATCATCTGCGGATTGATCAGCACGCGCGGGCGGTCGCGCGTGTCGGACGTGTCGAGCACGATCACGCGTTCGTGCACATCCACCTGCGTCGCCGCCAGGCCCACGCCGTCAGACGCATACATTGTCTCGAGCATGTCGTCGACGAGGCGCCGGATCCGCTCGTCGACCGCCGCCACGGGCAGCGCCACGCGGTGCAGGCGCGGATCGGGGTAACGAAGGATCGGAAGCAGGGACATGATTCGTGAAGGTTGCCACGCCGACGCGTCGCCCATGCAACGGCAGTTTCATTGCGGCATCAATGCTTTAGGGGCAGAATCTGCCAAACCAAGTGAGCATTTTGCCGGGCCGTGGAGGAGCGGGCGGCCGAGCGCTCGAAGACCTCAAAACAGCGGCGACATTGTCTCATCGCCGAAACGCGGCCCCCGGGAGATCCCGTTCATGATCCGACGCCACGCCACCCCGTTGTTCGTGAGCCTGCTGGCCCTGGCCTGCGGCAGCGCACTGGCGCAGAAATATCCCATCACGCCGCAGCAGCGCGCGACGGCGCAGCAGGTGGCGCAAGCGGGCGTGCCGCTCGAGGACCTCGCCCCCAATGCGCCGGACACCTATACCGTCAAGCGCGGCGACACGCTGTGGGACATCTCCAAGGTCTTTCTCAAGAGCCCATGGCGCTGGCCGCAGCTGTGGGGCATGAACATGGAACAGATCAGGAATCCCCACCTGATCTATCCCGGGCAGCTGCTCGTGCTCGACAAGTCGGGCGGTCGTGCGCGGCTGATGGTCGGCCAGACCGGGCCGGATGGCACGGTCAAGTTGAGCCCGCGCATCCGTGCAGAGGGCGCGGGCGACAGCGCGATTCCGTCGATCCCGTTGAACCTCATCGCGCCGTTCCTTAACGAGGCCGTGGTCTTCAACGCCAATGACCTCGAGCGTGCGCCGCGTGTCGTGGCCGCTCCCGAGAGCCGCGTGATGATGGGCCGAGGCGACCGCGCCTACGTGCGCGGTGAACTCGGGGGACTCACCGACTGGCGCGTTTTCCGTCAGGCCACGCCGCTGCGCGATCCAGCGACCCAGGAGGTTCTCGGCTACGAGGCACGCTTCGTCGGCACGGCGACCTACGTTCGCGAGGCCGGCACGGCGCCGTCTGCCGACGGCAAGGGCACGGTGGCGGTTCCTGCGACCTTCGAGATCGGCAGTGTCAAGGAAGAGGTCGGCATCGGTGACCGCCTGGCGGCCGTGCCGCCGCGCGACTTCGCGAGTTTCTCTCCACGCCCACCTGCCAAGCCGATGAGTGGTCAGGTGGTGCAGGTCTACGGCGACGGCTTGAACGCCGGCCAGAACCAGGTGGTTTCGATCAATCGGGGCGCTGCCGACGGCGTCGAGCGTGGCTATGTGTTCGCGGTGCTGCGCGACGGTGAACGTACGGTCGACAGCACGAACGCCAAACCCGAAGACATCAAGCTGCCCGACGAGCGGCACGGCCTGATGTTCGTCTTCCGGGTGTTCGACCGCGTGTCCTACGCGCTGGTGCTGCAGGTGCAGCACCCGGTCAAGGCCGGCGACCACTTCGCCCAGCCCTGAGCGGGGCGCTCGCGCAACGCGCGAGGGGTGGCATGTCCGCGCCGGACGATCTCGACGCTTGGTTGCGCCTGCTGCGCACGCCTGGTGTCGGGCGTGAGCGCGCACGCAAGCTTCTCGCGGCTTGCGGCTCGCCAGACGGGGTCCTGACCGCCGGTGTCGCCGCGCAGCGGGCATTGGTCGGCGAGGCAGTGGCCACTTCACTGGCCCTTGTACCCGAGCGCCACGACGAGCAACTGGCAGCCACGCGCGCCTGGCTCGCAGGCGACAGTGGCCGCCACGTCATTGTGCTTGGCGACGCGGCGTACCCGCCGGCACTGCTCGAAACGCCGGATCCACCGTTGCTGCTGTATGCACAAGGGCGCCTCGAATTGCTGTGTGCGCCGGCGCTGGCGGTGGTGGGCAGCCGCAACCCGACCGTGCAGGGCGCGGACAACGCGCGAGCGTTCTCAACGCATCTGTCGCACGCAGGCCTGACTATCGTGTCGGGCCTCGCGCTGGGCATCGACGGTGCGGCGCACGAGGGCGGCATGGCCGGCGCGGGCCGCACGATCGCGGTGATGGGGACCGGTGCGGACCGCATCTATCCGGCCCGTCATCGCACGCTCGCGCACCGCATCGCCGATGAAGGGCTGCTGCTCACCGAGTTCGAGATCGGGATGCTGCCGCTGGCCGAGAACTTCCCTCAGCGCAATCGCATCATTGCGGGCCTGGCGCGCGGCACGCTGGTGGTCGAAGCAGCACTGCCTTCCGGATCGCTGACGACGGCGCGAGCCGCGGTCGAGGCCGGGCGCGAGGTCTTCGCGATTCCCGGCTCGATCCACTCGCCGCAGTCGCGCGGCTGCCATGCCCTGATCAAGCAGGGTGCCAAGCTGGTCGAATCGGCCGACGACGTCCTCGGCGAACTGCAATGGGGCATCCGCTTGCCGCAGCGCGAGGCCGCCATGGCTCGGTCCGCAGGCGACTCTGTGCTCGACGCACTCGGGCATGAGAGCGCGACGCTCGACGCGATCGGCGCACGCACCGGGCTGGGCGCGCCCGAACTGGCAGCCCGCCTGCTGGAACTCGAGCTCGACGGCCGCGTGGCGCGACTGCCTGGCGGTCTGTATCAGCGGCGCGGCACGGGCTGACGCCCGAATCCTCGACTACACCCCGACGCGCACGCTGCGCTATAGTGGTTCGCATGTTCGAAGTGCTGGTGTATCTGTACGAAACATACTGGCGGCCGGACGCCTGCCCGGATCACGCGCAGCTCACCCGCAAGCTGTCGGCCGCAGGGTTCGAGAGTGACGAGATCCAGGAAGCACTGAACTGGCTCGATGGGCTGGCGGGTGCGGCCGAGAGCTATAGCGGACGGCAGAGCGAACTCGGCGTACGCGTTTACTCTGCTGCCGAGCGCGAGCGGCTGGGCGACGATTCGATCGGGTTCGTCAGTTTCCTCGAGTCGGCTGGCGTACTGCCACCGCCGATGCGCGAAATGGTGATCGACCGCGCGATGGCGGTCGGCGCCAATCCGATCGATCTCGAGGATCTGAAGGTCATCGTGCTGATGGTGTTCTGGAGCCTGGGTGAAGAGCCGGATGCGCTGATCCTCGACGAATTGTTCGTCGCCCCCGAAGAGCGCGTGGTGCATTGACACGAGACGCGGCCTGGAGGCCACGACCGCGCGTCTTCAGTTCAGCAGCCGTGCGGGGTCGGCGTCGAGCTTGGCCAGCGCGGTGCGCGTGGCGCGCACGGTGAGGGCCTCGTCCTGCGCCGGCAGCAGCAGGCCGGCCTGCAGGTACGACGCGAGCCGGTTCTGCTCGAACAGCAGGCAGCGCCCGGCTGGGGTGACGAACAGCGACAGGTGCTTGCGCATGCCCTGCCAAGCCAGTTGCACCGGTTCGGTAGCTCCGCCGTGCTCGAGCATGTACCAGCTGCCGACCTGGAGTTCGCGTGCCCATGACAGCATTGCGGGTGTGGGCATCGAGCCGCCTTCGCCAACGACTTCGAGCACGCTGCGGTCATCGCCGGACAGGTCGAGCATCAGGGTCTGGTCGAGCTGCACATCGCCAGATTCGGGAAGCAACTCCTCCAGTGCCTCCAGCCGCTCGCGCAGCTCCTCGAAGCGTTCGGCCGGGATCGCAGCCGCCTTGGCCGAGAACGCGGCGGCCAGCGAGTCGTTCAGCGAACGGACATGCTCGTCGCGCTTGCTGGCCGGGATGCCGGCAGACTCCATGCCCTCGCGCAATTTCTTCAGCAACGGCGGCAGGCGCCGGATCACTTCGGCACGCTCCTCGCGCGAGACCTTGGCGCCGGCCGACCAGATGAGGTCGACCGCCGCAGCCCGCATCGCCTTGGTGGCATCGCTCTGGG